>CAIPBN010000875.1 GCA_903863315.1 uncultured Verrucomicrobiota bacterium
CGCTCCAAGGCCAGCGGCGCGGACCTCTTCCTGCCGGCGAACCGCTGCTACGGCACGTTCGAGGAAATGATTCTCGCCGAGAAGGCTTTGCCTGCCGACCAGCGCATGGACTTCATCGCCATCGTCACGCCGAACCACATGCACTTCCCACCGGCGAAGATGGCGCTGGAAAACGGTTTCCACGTCCTGAGCGACAAGCCCGCCACCTTCGACCTCGATGAAGCCAAGGCCCTCGCCAAGCTCGTCAAGAAGACCGGCCTCCTCTACGGCCTCACGCACAACTACACCGGCTATCCGCTCGTGAAGCAGGCGCGCGACATGGTCGCCACCGGCAAGTTCGGCAAGATCCGCAAGGTGGTCGTCGAGTATCCGCAGGGCTGGCTCGCCACGCGCCTCGAAGCCTCTGGCCAGAAACAGGCCGGCTGGCGCACCGACCCCAAGCGCTCCGGCGCGGGCGGCTGTGTCGGCGACATCGGCACGCACGCCGAAAACCTCGCCGAATACATGACCGGCCTCCAAATCTCCGAGCTGGCTGCCGACGCCACCAGCTTCGTGAAGGGCCGCAAGCTCGACGACGACGTGAACGTCCTGCTCCGCTTCAAGGGCGGCGCGAAAGGCGTCTTGCACAGCTCGCAGATTTCCGTGGGCGAGGAGAACAACCTGAACATTCGCGTCTATGGCGAGCTGGGCGGCCTCGAATGGCACCAGAAGGAGCCGAACACGATGCTCGTGAAGTGGCTCGACCAGCCCATGCAGGTCTATCGCACTGCCAACGGCTACCTGTGCGACGCCGCCAAGGCCGCCGGACGCACTCCGCCCGCGCACCCCGAGGGCTACCTCGAAGCCTTCGCGAACATCTACAAAAACTTCGCCAACGCCATCCGCGCCCGCGAAGCCGGCCAGAAGCTGGCCAAGAACGCCCTCGCGAACGACTTCCCGAAGATCGAGGACGGCGTGCGCGGCATGGCCTTCATCAAGGCCGTCGTGGAGTCTTCCGCGAAGAACGCGACGTGGACGAAGCTGGAGGCTTAATCGCCGTCAGCCACTCCGTTTGCGCCCCGCACTTGGCTGGCGCCGGAACGCAATGTAGGACTTGGGCAACACCCAGCACATGCGCTCGGTGAGAATCTCGCAATCCGGGAACAGTTGCTGCATCTCGGATTTTCGCAGCAGGCGGGTGGACTCCACCATCGCCTGAACTTGCCGGGCATCCGGCCGTTCGATCCATCCCCACGGCGTGACCCAACGCACGACGGCCTTTTGCACGGAGCGGGGCAGGTAGTGGATGAAGGGGGCCATGTAGTGCGGCTCGATTGGGCACGCATAGGCGGGAGTCTGCACCCACAAGGTTCCGGCCACGCGCCGCAACTCGGAGGCAAACTGCCGCTGCCGCTCCCAGGTCCCCACATGCTCGATCACGCTGTTGGAAAAGCCGATGTCGTAGCTCAGGTCAGGGAAGGCCAGCGCGCAGCCGTCGCCTAGCAGTGTGCGGATGTTGTGCTCCGGGGCGGACTGATCAGTCCAGGCGATCTCATAAACATTGACGGTGTCCACCCGCTTCACCGGCTGCGGCTGGGTGATCCAGAAGCCGGGGCTGCCGCCCACGTCGAGCAGGATGTCGGCCGGCCGGGGAGCCACCAAGCGCAGGAACCACTCAAACCGGCGCTTCCGCCAGAGCTTGAAGACCTGATGATAGATGGTGTGGATGTTGAAGGGCATCGTGTCTCAGCAGTCCGAGCGGCAGATGTCGCCACACACACATACGAAAGGCCCGACGCCAAGCATCACGGCGGATGGATTGGCTGGGTGAGGTTGCATCACGCCTTCAGTTTCCAGTTAGGGCCCAGGATTTGGTCGGGTTCATGGCCATCGCCACCGCTGCTCCTGTGCTCGGCTGTCCCGATCCGGCCTAGTTGTTGGGCGAGGTCCGGGGCAGTTCGAAGATGTCGTTGGACTCCTTCTTTTCGGTGGATGAGGCTGGAGCCGGGACGGGGGCGTCGGGCGGCGGAGTGGTGCCGGGGTTGCGGTTGGGCATGAACTGGAAGAACGGCTCCTTGGTGCGGGGCTTCTTTTCCATCTCTTTGCGCAGGTGCTCGATCTCGGCCTTCTCCATTTCCTGATCGATCTTGCTGTCCTGCTCCTTGACCGAGCGCTCCACGGCGCGGATGGAGGAGGAGTGCGCACGCTCGGCCTGCGCCGCAAGCGAGGCGGATTTGGGTGTGGACAGCACGGTCGGGCGGATCAGCACCATGAGTTCTTTGCGGGTGGGATTCTCACTGGTGGAGCGGAATAGGGCTCCCAGGCCGGGGATGTCCTTGAGCACGGGCACGCCCGTCACGCTCCGGGTCTTGGCCGTGCGGATCAGGCCGCCGAGGATGATGGTTTCGCCGTCATGCACGGCGACCTTGGCCTGCGCGGTGTGGCGCACGGTCTTGGGCACCTTGAGGTTGGCGTCGATTTGCACGGTGCCGTTCTCACCTTCGATGGTTTGGTTGATGTCGAGCACGACCAGGCCATCGGACGTGATGAGCGGGAGCACGGACATGCTGATGCCGATCTGGAGCTGCTGGATCTGCTGCTGGGTGCCAAAGCCCACGCCCGAGACGCTGCCGGTGACGTAGGGGGTGGTGCCACCGGAGAAGATGTTGGCGGCCTCGGCATGGGAGGTCTGGATGCGCGGCCGGGAGAGCACTTCGGTGCGGGAATCACTCTCCAGCATCTGGACCGCCGCCGCCCAGTTCGCGCCGATTTGCGCGAGGTAGCCAAAGCCGCCGGTGGTGGCACCGACGCCGAGCACCGTGGTGTTGGTGGAGAAGTTGATGATGGAATTGATGCCGCCGCGACCAGAGAACTGCGCGCCGGGGTTGGCGGTCTTCTGGCCAAGGCCGAAGTTGATGTCCAACTGATGGCCGATGTCGGTCTCGAAGATCAGCGCCTCGATGAGCACCTGCTGCTGTGGCACGTCGATCTCCTTCAGCAGCTTGGTAAGCATGGCGAGTTCCGCCTTGTTGGCCAGGACCAGCAGGGAGTTGCTGCGGTCGTAGGGAATGATCTTGGCCTCGCCCAGCAGCGGAGCGCCACCACCGCGTCCGCCGGTGATGTTGCTGACGATCTGGTTGAGGCGCTGCTGGAACTGGGTCTGGGCCGTGCCGGGCTGGGCCGCGCCGGTGGCACCCGGGTTGATGCCGGGCTGGGTGCCGAAGGGCGTGGCTCCGGTCGTGCCCGGCAGGCCGGTGCCGCCCCCGAATGGGGAGGTGGTGCCCGTGCGGCGCGTCGGGGAGGAAGTCCCTGGGCGGCTGCCCGTGGTCCCGCTGGTGGAGGGTCCGGTGGTGGTGAAACTGCCCAGCACCTGCGCCACGTCGGCGGCGAGCGCGTAGTTGATCGGGATCACCTTGAACTCCTCGTCCGAAGGCACCACCACGTCGATCTTGGCCAGCACCTCGAGCATGCGCTTGATGTTGATGGCGTTGTCGCGCAGGACGATGACGCCGGTCGCGTCAATGGGGAGGATGCCGCCCTGCAGCTTGGCAAACGGCTGTATGGCCGCGACGATCTCACTGGGCTTGGCGTTGGTGACCTGCACGATCTTGGTGATGTATTGGCTGGCCTCGGGCAGTTCGAACACGGAGTTCGTGTTGAAGGCCGCCGCCTCCCCGAACGCGTTCGCCGAAGGCACCACGGTGAGAAATTTCGTGCCGGTCGGGATCACGGCAATCGAGTTCAGCGCGAGAATGCTGTCGATGGCCTGGATGCTCTCGGCGCGCGTGAGCGGGGTCTTGGTGTTGAGGGTGATCTTGATCTGGTCAAAGTTCACGGCGGGCGAGCGCAGCACCGTGCGGCCGGTCAACTCGGAATAGACTTCCATCACCTGCTCCAGCGGGGCGGCCTGGAAGCGGGTGGTGGTGGGATCAAGAATTTCATCGCCAGCACCATTGGTCATCACTTCGACCGCCGGCTTGGGCAGGACAGCATTGGTGCGGGCCGCACCCGCCGGGCCGCCAGGCAAGGCAAGGACGCCCGGAGCGGACGGACGGTTGGTGTTGGCCGTCGGCGGAGCGATGAGCGTGCTGCTGGGAACGGGCAGGGAAGGCAACAATTCCGGGGCCTTCGTGCCCGGAACCTGCTGCACCCGTGTGCTGTTCGTAAGGGTGCTGACATTGGAGGGAGCCTGGGGGTTCAAGGGCCGCACGGGCAGCTTGATGGCCGGCGATTTGCCCTGGGTCGGAGGCGCCGGAGGCGCGGGCACCTGGGCCGGCAGGGTGAAGACAACGGCCGCAAAGAGGAGGCCCGCCAGTTGGATTTTCATGGACGTTTCGGAGTTGCTGCGGGCGGCTGCTTGCTGGACGGCGCGGCCTTCTGGTAGCTCGCGACCATCGTCAGCTCACCCATCAATTTCATCTGCGAGGGATCCGGCTTCACCGACAAGTCCCGGATCCGGATGGTGGAGTTGGCTTCCCCCAGGGACACCATGAACTTGAGCAGCTCGGCGTCCCCCGTGTTCTGAAAGCTGATGCGCAAGGTCTGCTCCTCGAAGAACTCGCTCGCGCGCGGACCGGTGACCTTGCGCGGATCCCACTGCGTGACGTTGATGCCGGCGGCCACGGCCTTCGGCTGGACAATCTTCAAGAGCGCGAGCGCCATCTCCGCCGAGGCGAGCTGCGCGCCACCGGTGCCTTTGAGCTCCTCCTCGCGCTGGCGGAGCTTGGGCAACTGGTCAGCCTCCTTCTGATACTCGGCGAGGGTTTTACGGGCCCGGGCAATCTCGCCCTGCAGCCCGGGCCAGTCCTTGAAGTGCGGCCAGATGAACAGCGCGTTCAAGACCACGAAGAGCACGAGCGCCGCGCCCACGACAATGCGCCGTTCCGCCGCGCCCAGGTTCAGCTTGTCGAAGAGCGTCTTCATTCGAGCTCGGCGGAACGCAGTTCACAGGTGAAGGACCAGCTCATCTGCGCGGGGTTGGCCCCGCTGCCGGAGATGCTGGGCGCGCTGACGGACTTGAAGAGCGGCGCACCGTTGAGCTCCACCCGTTGCAGCGCGCCGTTGTAGTCCGTGATCTTGGAAAGCTGCTCCGCCGGGGCCACGCCGCGGAGGAGGACATTGCGGCCGCGCTGGAAGGAAAAGTCGGAGAGCGTCATGCCCTCGGGCAGCTTGGCCGCGACGGCTTTGAGGCTCTCAATGGCGGCGTATTTCAACGCCACCTGCTCCTGCAGCACCTTGATGCGCTCCTTGATGACGAGCGCGTTCGTGTAGCTGCCGGAGAGCTGCTGGACCTGGCTTTCCAGGCCACGCTTCTCTGTGCGCGCGTATTCCAACGCCGCGAAGAACAGCGCGACCCCGAAGAGATACAGCACCACCAGCGCGCCCAGCCCGCGCATCCACACGCCGTCCACAAACTGCTGGCGATAGCGCGCGGTGAACTCCGGCGGCAGGAGGTTGGCGTGGCTTTCACCCCGCGCGGCCCGGCGCGCGGCCAGCGTCGCCAGCGCCGCAGTCTCCTGGGGCTTGATCACATCCACGATGCCGTCCGCCAGCTCCCGCAGCACCGGCAGCCAGATTTCCTGATCCTCCGGCGCCGCCACGAGCCGGTAGCGCGGCGGACCGGTGATCCAGCCTTCGAGCTCGCCCGCCCAGGATGCCTGGGCAAGCACCTCGCCCAGCTCACGCCGCCAATGCTCGGGGCCGGTGAGCTTGACCATGGTCAGGCTCCGCAGTTCGCCACCGAACCACCACGCGAGCAGGCAGGTGTTGGCCTGCTCCCCGTGGCCGGCATAGATCCAGGCCCCGTCACCATCAATCTTGCTGGCCAGCAACTGGTGGAGAAACGGCACTTCCAACCGATCCGCCAGGAAGCCCCGGCCTTCGAGGGTGCCCAGGAATTTCTCCACCTCGTTCCGAGCCGCGATGAGCACAATCACCGTCTGCATCTCGCTGGGCAGGGTGCTGCGGGCCGGCACGGGTTCGACGCTCCAGACGATCTGGGCCAGCGGCAGCGGGGAAATCTTTTCCAGCGCCAGCTCCACCATGGCGTGCAGTTCGGCCCGCTCGCACTTGGGAAACTGCGCCGCCCGCAGGAAAACGCTGCCCGGCGTCAGCCAGGCGATGTTGAGCCGCGGATTGAACAGCGCGCTCCAGCTCTTGCCAACCAGCC
>CAIPBN010000876.1 GCA_903863315.1 uncultured Verrucomicrobiota bacterium
CAATCCGCCCACACCTCCACCGCCGATGGATGTGCCCCGGGATCAGATCACTTCTTCAACCCGGGTGGCGGGTTCACGCGCATTGGCGGGCCGGGGTTGACGGGCGGCGTTGGGTAAGCCCGCGCTGGCTGGCTGATGACCGCTTGCGGCGGGCGGTTCCCCCGAACCGGCTGGCCGGTGACGACCGAAGGCGGACGATTCACGCGCGGGGCTTGAATGACAACGGCTGGAGCTCCAGGGCGGCTGGGCCGCGCAGGTTGGACCACCGCTGCAGGCACCGGACGATTCAGCCGCGCTGGCTGACTGGCAGCGACTGGCAACGGACGGCTGGCAGGCTGCCGGAGCTGAACAGCGGCATTGGTGGCCCGGGCTGGTTGTTTGACCGCGGGCGATGCGGGCGGAACGGCCTTCGCCGCGGCCAGAGGCAGCACGGGTTGCGGTGGCAGCACAGGTTGGGCGGGAAGGATGGGTTGCGCCGGAAGGATTTTCTGTGGCGGAAGCATCGGTTGCGCGGAGAGCAGCGGCACGGGTTGGAGCGTCAGTTGGGCCGGCAGCATCGGTTGGACGGGCAACGTGGGTGGTGCCGGCAGCATCGGCTGCGGGGCAAGCATGCGCTGCGGGGGCAAGGTTGGTTGTGGCGGCAACACCGGCTGGGTCGGCAGGCGCGGCTGCTGCGGCAGCACCGGTTGCGGAGGCAGGACTGGCTGCGCCGGTAGCACGGGCTGGGGTGGCAACTTCGTTGGGCGAAGCGTTTCCGCGAAATTCGTGACGACGATGACGTTCGTCTGGTTGGTCTGGGCAGACAGGCGCGAGTTGTCGCCACTCAACGCCAGCAGCGCCGCCAGCACCAGCACGACCCGAACCACATTCCTTTGCCTGCCCCCTCCGCTGCCCCTTTCCGCATGTCCCCCACCGAAAGCCGCTCCCGTTGTGAACCGGGTTTTCATAATCATCCGCACTTTCCCGTCTCCAAGTATGGTGGCCCCGCTGGCAGCACCTCGACCCCGGAGACGATGTGACCAAGCCAAGCTGACGTCCGCGAGCAGAACCCCGACCGCAGCCAGTTCCCACACCGATTGGAAGCCCAGCGTCGGCTGATCGTGTTGGTGGTTGATTCGTATGTTCTCATATCCCAATGCAACCCTACTCCTCCTGTCCGGCTGATCCACTGGGGCGGATAAGTATCACGCGGCTTGCGGCGTTGCAGAAGCGGGACTTCTCGGAAGGAAAGCAACTTTCTCTTGCTTTACCGCTGGCCGAGAACCCGCCTACCTCGTTTGCTTCGCTGCGCGGCCTGAGTAACCTCCTCTCCCAGCGGGAGAGGGCGGGGTGAGGGAGAACGGCGGTCTTTGCTCTTGCCAGCTTCTGCCACTGCAGCACTTGCGTCGAAGTGATGGAAGAAATCCAGAATTCTGTCGGGAGTGAGCCCGTCGCAGGCGGCAAGAACCGCTCTCACGGTGGAAAACGGAAGCTGTCCAAGATAGAGGTGAGGTCGGCAACACCGCTTGGTGAGCTCTGCGTGTAATACGACGCGTAAAGGATGTAGGTGCGCTGCGTATCCGAATATACTTGGCAGAGGGTGACGACCTCGTTGCCCTCAAATTTACTCCGCCTGGAAAACCGAATCCATTCGCGCCCGTCTATTGTCACGGACTCGTTGTCACTCGTGCTGAGCTCCTGACCTTCCTCATGCAATGACCGGCGAACATTTTCCGCTTCGTCAGACAAGTTGTTCAGTGCCGGGGCCTTTACCATGATGCCGAGGTTCAGCCGCGCTCTGAAACTGCCGCTAAGGTCGTATGGTCCCTCACCGCGCTTTAAGTCCCAGTGATGCAGATACGGAAGGCGTAGCGAATAGCGTTCTCGCGTTCCCAGCACGGCCGTAGCGATGTTCTTTGCCTGATCGCCAAATGAGTCTAGGGCGCGAGTTGCCTCGGGCAATTGAACCCCTTTGACCACGATCAAGACAGCCGAGGCACACAGGAAAGCTTTGAGCGCGGCCTCTTTGCCGCGCATAAAAAAGAAGGCAGCGCCAGCCAGCGGCATAAGCACCACCGAGGTCAGCAGCCGGTAAACGAGCCGGTCATCTGTCAGCCCGGAAAATTCGGGCCTCATCCAGAGCAACGTGGCCGAGACGATCAGGTTCAGGCCCACCACCAGCACGGTCGCTACGCCCAGAATGATGAGCCGGTTGCGCTTCCTGGCGGGGGAATGCAGCGGGACTGGAGAAGGCACAACGGTGACGGAAAAGCCAAACTGCTCCGCGACCCAGCCGGCGACGCAGAAGAAGCCAACACCAAACGCCAAGGTGAACATCGGAATCAAGATCTTCGGGTAGCTTCCACCTTTTGGCAAAGCCAGCGGCAGAAACCAAAACAGCAGGACAGCAACCGCCACCAAGGTGGCGATTCCCGTCAACCATGTGAGGCCGACACCTGTTCGTGTGAGCTTGCTCTCCGGGCTGATCACCCGATGGACTGCCTCGGGGATCGGGACGCCAAAAAACCGAGGTTCGACTTTCGTTTTCTGCGGAATGGGTGGCGGACTGCTGCCCGTCAGGCCCGGTGGTTTTCCGGGGGGCAGGGGCGGAGGTCTTGAATCGTTCATTATCCCGTTGTCAGCCAGCCGGACGCTAGTGTAGTGTCCCACA
>CAIPBN010000877.1 GCA_903863315.1 uncultured Verrucomicrobiota bacterium
CGCCCCAAAGGAAATGCCGCCAGAAGTGCCGCTCGTGTTCGGCAGACGGGGAGTTCACGCGCCGGACAGTAGTTCAGCCACCGTCACCAAGCAATCGCCTGCCGCCGTGCGGAGGGTCAGTTGGGTTCCCGGCGCGTTGTGCTCCTTGCGCACGTAGCCGAGGGCGTGGCCGGGGATCACGCTGGTGAGGTGGCCGACTTCTTTGCCATCGGCGAAGAGCTTGTCGCCCTTTACGGGCAGCGGAGTGAGGTCGGCGGACAAACGCAGGAGGCGCAGCGTCTTCGCCACCTGGCCGTAAGTGCGGATGCGGGCGATGACCTCCTGACCGATGTAGCAGCCTTTGCTGTAGCTGATGGCGCGCGCCTCGATGCCGGCTTCGGGTGGAAGGTTGGATTCGTCCATGTCCTGCCCGAAGCGCGGGATGCCGGCCTCGATGCGGGCGGTCTCCAGTGCGTGCCAGCCGCAGGCGCGTCCGCCAAGAGACTTTGCGGCGGCAACGAGGTTGTCGAAAACCGCGCCGAGCGAGGCGGTGGGGATGAAGAGGTCGAAGCCGCTGCTGGCACGGCGCATCAGGTAGAGTTGGCCCAAGGTCGCGTCTTGATGTGCGCTGAAGCCAAGGGGCTTGGCGGGGAGTTCCCACGGAAGGCCGAGCTGCGTGATGGCCTCGGCGGCGCGCGGTCCCAGGATGCTGAACAGGCCGTAGTGCGGCGCGGCGTCGAGCACCTGCACGTCGTCGGTGATGATGTATTTCTCCAACCGCTGGGTGACGGCGGTGGTGTAACCCGGTTCGAAGTCGAGGAGCAGTTCGTCAGCGAGGCGGTAGAGGTTCAGGTCGCTGTGCATCTTGCCCTTGGCGTTGACGAGCGCAGCGTAACAGCCCTCGCCGATGCGGAGGCGCTGCACGTCATTTGTCACCTGGCCGTGGAGGAACTTCACGCGGTCTGCGCCCACCAGACAAAGGCGGCTGCGGCAGCTTAGGTCGAGCACGCCCACGGTGTTGCGCAGGGCGGAGCGCTCCGCAGTGGCGTCACCGTAGTCGGCAACGACTTCCGCGCCGTTGACGGTGATGAAGGTCGCGCCAAGCGCGTGATGCAATTCGTGCAGGGGCAGCAAAGTCACGGCGGGAGAATAGCCAGACAGCGTTTGATTGGAAGCCGGTGGAAGCGGTGGCAGCGCTGAACTTGGAGTGGGCTGGGAGCCGCGCCGTCACCGGACGACGTGCTGGTGGGCGTGGGGGGCGTGGACGGTATGGTAGCTGTGGCAGGTGGAGCAGTTTTGCGCCACGCCCCCCTGGGGACTGTGGCATTCCGTGCAGCTCTTTTTGGAGGGGATCAAGATGTCGGAGGTTTGGCGGCTGGTCGCGGCGGTGTGGCACTCCTTGCAAGCGACGATGGCGTGCTTGGCGTGGTGGAATTCGCCGCGGATGAGCCAGCGGTCCGGGGTGATGACGGGCGCGATGCGCGGCAGGCCATCCACTCCGCCGGGCCCCACTTCATGGCAGTAGGCACAGCCGGCGAAGCGCGCGCGGGCCGAGATCTGACTGGGGGCGGCACCCACGGCAAGTTGCCTGGAAGGATCCGTGGCGAAGAAGATTTGCTGCTCCAGATTTTCACCGTTCATCACCCGCTCGCGGAGGTGGCGCATCTGCTCGGTGACAAATTTTTCCGTGTCCGGCTGTGCGGTCATGCCGGAGCGCCGGGCGAGGTCGGCGTATTGGGTGGGCAGGCTGCGCAGGAAGGCGCGCACATTGGCCGGGTCGCCGTGCGGGGGGCGGAGCTGCGGATTGCGGGCGTCGAATTGCAGCGCATGGCAGCTCTGGCAGTGCTTGGCGTAGGTGATGGCCTGGAAGTGGGCCCCGGCCGCATCGGGCTGGTGACAGCTCGCGCATTCCAGCGCCTGGCCGTTGAGTTTCACCAGTCCGGACAGGTGCAGGGAGTGGTTGAAGCGGAGCGAGTTGGTGTCGGTGAGGCGTTGGGAATGAAGCTGGAACTCGGGATGATCATCGGCGAACGACTTGAAGACCTTGGTGTAGCCCTGTTCGGGACGCGGCACGTGGTAGAACACGCGGCCGCTGGTCTGGCGGAAGTTGAAGGCGGTGGCGGGCAGTTGCTCCCCTTTCTTGAGGGAGGCCTCCATCACGCTGCCGTTGCCGTGGCAGGAGAGACACTGGGTGTCCCGGGGTGCCGGCATTCGGCCTGGGCCTTGATGCTCGCGATGGCAGGCCGAGCAGGAGTGATCGCGGGTGACGTTGGGCTGGTGAAAGGCATGGCCCGGATGGCAGGCGAGGCAATGACGGTCCAGTCCGGTCATCTCGCCGGCGTTGATGCCGGGGAGCTGTTGCGGCTGCAAGGGGCCGGGGTGGGCGCTGAAGGCGGCCCGCACCCATTCCCGCAAATCGCCGTGGGCGGCGCTGTGACAGGCCCCGCAGCCTTCATCCCCCGGCCACGAGTGGCGCAGTTGGGAGAACACCACCCCGTGATGATGCGAGGACACCGGACCGGCAGAGATGAACTGCCAGCGCCACGGTCCGAAGAACCCGATCAACAACAGGGCCAGGGTGGCAGCAGTGATGGCCATGCACAGACGCCCGCGCTGGTTGCGCAGGGAGCGCCGCGGCTGGCAGGTGGGGATGGGACAGGCGCAACTGCCATCCGGCAGCGGGCCGTCGGAACAGGGCCCGCCATGCTCCTTCGGGCGGGTGCAGCGCCAGCGGCCCTTCTCCTCGCCTTCCTTCTTCTCCAGCACGGGCCGGCACTCCGCGGTGGCCCGGCAATCACCGGTGGGGGAGGGGCCGATGCGGCAGGGGCAGCCATTGCACGTCCAGCCACATTCCCAATCCTGATTGGGCCGCTCGTAGCGGCTCCGATCGAAGTCAGGCGATGGCAGTTGATCGTTCATGTCAACGCGCGCCGGCGGAGAAGCCATAGACCAGCACGATGTGGGCGATGGCCCAGAGCATCAGGCTGTAAGTGATGGGGATGTGGATGAAGAGCCAGAGCCGCAGCGTGAGCTGGAGCGCGTGCTGGTAGTCGAGGCTGTCCTTCTGGCGGACCAGCGCGACCAGTTGTTCCGCGACCTGCCGCTCCCGCTCGTTGAGAAAGCGCTTCAGGTCTGTGAAGTCATTCTGGAGGGCATTCAGCGGCAGGCGGATTTCGAAGAGATGGGAAAAGAAATGCCGGGGACCGCCGAAGAAGTCGTGAACCCGGCGCAGGTAAAACTCCGCGACGGTGGCGGACTTGGCCTCGGGCACGGTTGACAGCGCGAGCGCCTCCGCCCGTTCGCGGAGTTCGCGGCGGATGACCGGAATGCGCTCGAAGGGCACCTCGCCACTGCGGGCCGTGAGCCGCTTGGGCCAGCCCCGCGAGATGAAGATGCCGAGCACTCCGCTGGCCATCACGATGGCATAGAGGATGGTGAGGCCCAATTCGAACCACCCGGTGGGCCAGCGTCCACCGACGTGCAGGAAAAAGAGCACGCCAGTGAACAATCCGGCGTAGATGTGGAATTGCAGCCAGAGTTCCGAGCGGCCGAGCGGCAGGTAGGGGATCTTCTTGAACCAGTTGTAGCCGGTGAGCAAGACCATCAAGCCGAAGAGCAGCCAGCCGGTGAGGTAGGCCGCCCGCGTCGTGGCCCCGGCCCAGACAGGGAACACCGACACGACCGAGACGGTCGCTGCCACCAGCAATCCCACCCAGAGCAAGCGCCGCCGGACAAAGCCTTTCATCGGTGCAGCCACCTAGCGAAGGCGTCGAGGTTGTTCATGTCCATGCGCTTGAGCGCGCCATGCGGGCAGGAGCGCTCGCAGGCCGGGCCGCCAATCTGATCGGAGCATTTGTCGCACTTGGTCGCCTTGACGATGGGCTTCATGTCCTTGTCCACCATGAAGGCCCCATCCTCCTCGCGGATCTCCACCATGCGGATGGCCTCGTAGGGGCAGTTGTTCGAGCAGATGCTGCACCCGATGCAGGTGGCCTGGTTGACGAGGACCTCGCCGCCGACCTGGCCGCGGTGGATCGCGCCGGTCGGGCAGCCGATGAGGCACACCGGGTCGGCGCAGTGCATGCAGGAGTTCGCCACCATGATGCGTCCGCTGATCTGGCCGTGCCGGAGGAAGCGGGGGTTGCCCTCGTTGGTCGTGGCGCAGGCGCGCACGCAGTCGTCGCAGCGCGTGCAGCGCTCCAAGTCAATCACCATGGAGGAGGTGCCGTTGAAATACCGGTTCTCCGTGAGGAACTCCATGAGTTCCGGGCCGATTTTTGCGCCCGCGTCCAGCTTGCGGGTGGTGTCGGAAATCTCCGTTTCTGCCAGCTCGCCCGGGGTGAACAGCGCTGGCAGGTCGCCCTCCGGGACAGTGGGCAGGACCACTTCCTCCATCACAGGCGTGGGCACGACGATGACGTGGGTGTAGCCGATGACGCGCAGCGTCTGCTGAAACGGGACCGCATCGGTGCGCTGCCGCCAGTTGTGGGCAATTTCCCGCAAGCCGAATTCACAGCCGGCACCGAGATAGTTCAAGGTGCGATGGCCATGCCCAAATTTCTGGCTGAGGCGGGCAAACCCGGAGCGGATGAGCACGACGCCATTTGGATAGTCGCCTTCCTGCGCGATGATCGTCTCCTTCTCGGGCGTGTGCCTTCCCTCCTTGGCGAGCCGCTTGTAGTCGCCGGACCAGTCGTAGTCACCGTAAGTGCCAAACTGCGTCTGCTCGATGACGCGCTTGAGCTGCTCGTCGTTGAGTTTTTTGAAGATAGGGATCTCGCGCAGGTGCGTGGCCAGGGTCCGCTCGCGGTAGATGCGATCGATGTGGTGTCGCAGGTGATCGTCGAAGCGCAGCAGGTCGCGCAGGCCTTGCCAGCGGATTTCCAGCAGCTCCGTTTCGTTGCCCACCGCAAAGATGGTGGCCGTGCGCGTGGTTCGGCTGAGGGCGGCGATCTCCCCGAAGAAGTCGCCGGCCGACATCATGGCCGTCTTGTGCTCGTCGAGGATGCGCGGCACGTCCTGGAGGAAGACGCCTGCGCCCTTGGTGCTGCTGCGGGCCTTGACGCCGGTGTCCTGCACGAGCTCCGCCTGCGTGCGGACTTCGGGGTCGCGCGGGTTGGTCCAGAGCTGGGCCACGATTTCAAACAGGCCTTTGCGCTGCGATTTGCGGCGGCCCAGCATCGAAGCGGGCAATCCGGGGTTCAACACAACCCGCGCATGACCGGAGAGGACCAGGTAGGCCGAGGAGCCGTAATCGCCTGCGCGCACGATGATCTCCCCGTTCTTGAAGCGGCGGATGCGCGTGTCGTTCTTGAGGATGCCGCGCAACGGGGTGCGCTTGGAGAACTTGGTGACATCCATTTCGCTGAAAGGTCGGATGCCCAGCAGGCGGTTGACGGCCCCCTCGGACATTTCCGGGTCAAACGAGCTGTCCCACCGCTGGGGCTTGTCGATGACGAAATGAACTGTGTCCATGCGCTTTAGGCGTCGAGGACGAGGTCACCCTTCGGGCGGCAGATGCAGGTGAGGCAGGAGCCGCCCTCCGGCGGGGCGTCGGGGGGCTTGATGTAGTCCACGCTGCCAGACTTGATGGCGACGGAGCAGACGCCGCAACTGCCCGCGCGGCAGCCGGACTCGATGCGCAGCCCTTGCTCCAGCGCGAAATCCAGCAGGTTGGCCTGGGCCGGGTTCCACTCCAGTTCCTTGCCGGACTTGGCAAAGACGACTTTGCACGTTGGGCCGGCGGCGACGGCGGCGGCTCCGGCGGGCACGGCTTTTTTCTTCACCGTGGCCGGGCCGAAGGCCTCGTAGTGAATGTCCTTCTCGGGGACGCCCCAGGCTTCGAGGCCGTCGTTGAGCGCCTTCATGAACGCGCCGTTGCCGCACATGAAGAACTCGTAGTTGTTCGAGGGCAGCATCTCCTTGAGCAGGTCAATGGTGACGCGGCCCTCGCGATCGTAATCCTGGCCTTTGACGTCGTTCTTGCTGGGACGGCTGTAGCAGACGATGACCCGGATGTTATCGTGGCTCCGCAGCTTGTTCAAATCCTCGCGCAGCATGTGCTCGCCCTGGCTGCGACAGCCGAAGAAGAGCCACACCTCGCGGCGTGACCCGCTCTCGGCGACCGCCTTGGCCATGCTCAACATCGGCGTCAATCCGACGCCGCCGCCGAGCAGGCAGATGGGCGTGTTCTTGGTCATGTCGAGGTAGAAGTGGCCCGTGGGCGCCTTCACGTTAAGCAGGTCGCCTTCCTTGACGTGGTCACTAAAGAAGCCGGACGCGATGCCGTGGGGCACGTCGGGTTTGTCCGGCGGGGCCTTCTCGCGCTTGATCGTCACGCGATAAAAATCCGGGCGCGTGGGACTGTCGGAGAGCGAGTAGCAGCGCACGACCGGTTTGTCGCGTCCGGGAATTTCCAGGCTGAAGGTGAGATACTGGCCGGGTTTATAGGGCGGCAGCGGCTTGCGGTCGTGCGGGACCAGGTAGAAGGAATGCACGTCCTCGCACTCGCCGGACTTCTGGGTGACGGTGAACTTGCGGTAGCCGTTCCAGCCTTGGACGACCTCCTGCGCTTCCTTGAAGCGATACTTCGCCGCGAGCACCAGTGCCTCCAGCCGTTCGCGATCCAGCCGTTGCTGGCGGCGCTCATGCACGAGCCGGGCCCCGGCCGAATAGGCCATCAGGACCAACTGGCTGGAGAGCACCGCGAGCAGGACATAACCCAAGGCAAGGCCCATGTTGCCCCCGAGCGCTGCCTGTATCTGCTCAACCATGGCTTGCCTTTCGCAAAGTAACAACTCGCTGACCGCACCTTCCGCACCCTGATTGCCGGGGTGATGACCGCCGCATTCTCTGGCTTCGCCTCTGATTGCCAAGGCATTTTTCAAACCCTTTACAAAGGCCAGCTTGCAGTCACGGAGTCCGGAGTGTTAGCTCTGGCCGCTGGCAACGTCATTCCGGGGAAACAACTCCCGGGCGTGCTTTGAATCCATGCTGACCATGAGGAACCTTGCGACCGTCCTGCTGCTGGTGGTGGGGGCTGGTGCTGCCGCGGCGGCCGAGTCGCCTCGCTTCACCGGCTCGCCGAGCTGCGCGACCTCCATGTGTCACGGCGGCGCGGGTGAACTCCGCCATCAGACCACCATCTGGCAGAAGCAGGACATCCACTCGCGCACCTACAACACCCTCGTCAACGCCCGCTCCGCTCAAATCGCCGCTGCGCTGAAGATCCCCGACGCCACCACCAGCACCCGCTGCACGACTTGTCACGCGCCTTTCCACGACGTGCCGAAGTCCGCGTTCCTCGCTGAAATCACCAAGCCCACCGAAGGCGTCTCCTGCGAGAGCTGCCATGGCCCCGCCGAGAAGTGGATTCGCAGTCACACGCGCCCCGACTTCAGCCACAAAGACCGCGTGCTGCTTGGCCTGCGCGACCTGAACCACCTTTACGTGCGCGCAAACAGTTGCGTCGCCTGCCACCAAACGGTGGAACCCGCGCTCCTCGCCGCCGGCCATCCTGAACTCCTCTTCGAGCTGGATGGGCAGGCCGTCTCCCAGCCCAAACACTGGCGTGAGAAAG
>CAIPBN010000878.1 GCA_903863315.1 uncultured Verrucomicrobiota bacterium
AAAACTTACGATGAACCGAAGATTGACCCGGTTGCTGGCTCAACTGGCCTTGGTTCCGCTGCTGGCCTGCGTGCTGCATGGCGCGGAGGCCCGGACGAATTCTTCCAGCCGCCCCAACATCATCGTCATCCTTGCCGATGACCTGGGTTTCTCGGACCTCGGCTGTTATGGCGGCGAGATTCAGACGCCCCATCTGGACCGGCTGGCGCGCGGCGGGATGCGCTTCTCGCAGTTCTACAACTGCGCGCTGTGCGGCCCCTCGCGCGCGGCGCTGATGACGGGCCTGCATCCGCATCAGGTCGGCATCACGAGCTGGACCGGCTTGCTGAACGACCGCTGCGTCACCGCGTTCGAGCTGCTCAAGCGCGCAGGCTACGCCACCGCCGCCGTGGGCCGGCTCGACATGGTGACGGCGGAGAACTGGCATGACCCGGCGAGCATCCACCAGTTCGTTGACCGCTTCCTCGGCAGCACCGGGCACGCGGGACCGGGCAATTACTTCAAGGCGGTGCGCAACACGCAGTTCTTCCGCGACGGCCAGCCGTTCACGCTGCCGGCAGAGAACAGTTACAAGACCGACCTCATCACGGACTTTGCGACGCAGTTCATCACCGAGGCGGCGGGGAAGGACAAACCGTTCTTCCTCTACTTCGCGCATTACGCGCCGCACTGGCCACTGCACGCGAAACCGGCGGACATCGCGAAGTATCGCGGGCTTTACCGCCAGCTCGGCTGGGATGAGGTGCGGGCGCAACGGCATCAGCGGCTGGTCGAGGAGGGATTGCTGCCGGCGAGCGCGAAGCTGTCCCCACGCGACGCGCGCGCGACACCGTGGGCGGGTGCGAAGGACAAGGACTGGGAGGCCGAGCGCATGGCGACCTACGCCGCGCAGGTGGATTCGCTGGACCAGAGCGTGGGCCGTGTGATGGAGACGCTCCACCGCACCGGCGCGGACCGGAACACGCTCGTGATGTTCCTCTCCGACAACGGCGCGTCGGACACGCCGATGATCGGAGCCTTGGACAAACCGGGCCAAACCTGGCGGACTGACGGCACGCCCACGAGGGTTGGCAGCAAGCCCGACATCCAGCCCGGCCCGGCAGACAACTTCGTCACCGCCGGTCCGGCGTGGGCCAACGTGTCGAACACGCCGTTCCGCCAGCACAAGAACACGAACCACGAGGGCGGCATCGCCTCACCGCTCATCGTCTGGTGGCCCGGCGTGGTCACGCGGACGAACGGCATTTCCGCCGAGTTGTCCCACATCACCGACATCACGGCGACTTGTCTGGACGTGGCGGGCGTGGCGTATCCAGCACAATTCGCTGGGCGGACAGTTCAGCCGCTGGCGGGACGCAGCCTGCTGCCGGTGCTGAAGGGCGGTCAGCGCGAGGGCCACGCTTCATTGTGCTGGGCCACATCCGGCGCGCGGGCGGTGCGTGTCGGCTCGATGAAGCTCGTCTCGCTCAAGAGCGGACCGTGGGAGCTCTACGACTTCGCCACCGACCGCACGGAGTTGAACGACCTTGCATCGCAGCAACCCCAGCGGGTGCAGACGATGGCCAAAGCGTTCGACGAGTGGCAGCGCACCGGCGAAGGGAAGTAAGTGGCCCTCGTGAGCCCGCAATGTCTTGGACTGCGGCGGGAAGCGAAGCGCCACGCCGCTTTCAGTTCCAGCGGAGCGATTTGGGCGAGGGAAATTCCGCTTCGCGGGAAGTCAAAGCGGTGTCGCCGCAGTGCTCTGCCACCGCAGTCCAAGACGCCACTGTGAGAACCCGGTGGACTGAACTTCCTGTGATTTCCTCGTGTTCATTCCACACTTGGCTTGGCAACCTCCGGCCATGAAATCCCTGCGACTTTCCACTGTGAACCTGGGCACTTGGTTGCTGGCCTTCCTGCTGCAAACCACAGTGTTCGCCGCCGACTGGCCGCCACTGCCGGCGAAAGATTCGCCCGCTGAACTCCCCGCGCAGGAGTGGTCACAGCGGCCCGGAGCGCGGCGCTTTCGCGTGCAGGTGCATTACCCCGATGGCGCGCTGGACGGCGTGAATGCCCAGACGGGCATCATGCTCACGCTGCACAACTGGGGCGGGAGCGATTGCGTGGGCACGGCGGACCCGCGCGTGCTGGCGCAGCGGCTCAACGTCGTCGCGGTCTGCGTGAACTATCTTCAGAGCGGCAAGGCGGACTCGGTGGACGCGCCGGAGCCGTATGACTTCGGCTACCTCCAGGCGCTCGACGCGTTGCGCGCGCTGTGGTGGGTGCGCGAGCAGCTCACGACGCTGGGCAAGCCTTTCGCCGACGACCGGCTCTTCTGCTGCGGCGGTTCCGGCGGGGGCAACGTGACCCTGATGGCCAACAAGCTCGCACCGCGCACGTTCGCCTGCGTGGTGGACATGTGTGGCATGAAGAAGCTCTCGGACGACATCGCGTTCAACCTGCCCGGCGGCAGTTCGCTCAACGCCCGCTGGAGCCGCGACCCGCGCAGCCGGAACTTCCTCTCACCCGACGAGCAGGCGCTGCGGTTCGTCGGGCATCCGGCGCATCTCGCGGCGATGAAGCAGCTCGGCGCGACGAGCAAGGTGGTCGTCATCCACGGCACCGAGGACGCGCTCTGTCCCTTTGCCGACGCGGTGGAAATGGTGGACGCGATGAAACGCGCCGGCCTCGACGTGGAGGCGAAGTTCATCAGCAAGGCGGACCTCGACGGCAAGGTCCACAAGACCGCCGGTCATTTCTTCGGCACCACGGACATCGTGTTGGGCGCGGCGGAGAAGTATCTGCGGCCCGACGGTGCGGACGCGCGGCGACGCACGGGCCCGAGCGACTTCGCGCGACGCGACGCGGTGCGCTACCGCACGCAGGGCGGTGAGTTTGTGATTTCGTATGCGGCGGGCTTCCCGGTCGGCAGCTTCGAGCCAAGTCCGCCGACTGCGTATGCGGACCACTCGAATTTGCTCGTCGTGAAGGACGCGAGCGGAGCCGAGCGCCCGGTGAAGACGAAGGCGGATTGGGCCGAGCGCGTCGCGCACATCCGCGCCGGGATGCAGCAGGCGATGGGGCCGTTGCCCGAGGCGGCGCGGCGCGTGCCGCTCGAAGTAGAGGTCGTCGCCGAAGAGCGCACCGAGAAGTATCTGCGACGCAAGGTGCGTTTCACGCCCGAGCCGGGCGACCGCGTGCCGGCCTGGCTGCTGATTCCACACGCCTTGCCCGCAGGTGGCAAAGCGCCGGCGATGCTCTGCCTCCACCAGACCACAGGCATCGGGAAAAACGAACCGGCGGGCTTGGGCGGGTTGAAGTCGCTGCACTACGCACACGAGCTGGCCGAGCGGGGCTACGTCTGTCTCGTGCCGGATTATCCGTCCTTTGGCGAGTATCCCTACGACTTCAAGAAGCAGGGCGCGCACTACGCCAGCGGTTCGATGAAGGCCATCTGGAACAACCTCCGCGCCGTGGACCTGCTCGAAGCCCTGCCGCAGGTGGACGCGCGTCGCCTCGGCGTCATCGGCCACTCGCTCGGCGGGCACAACTCGCTCTTCACCGCCGTGTTCGACGAGCGGCTCAAGGCGGTGGTGTCGAGCTGCGGCTTCACGCCCTTCCACGACTACTACGGCGGCAAGGTCGCCGGCTGGACGAGCGACCGTTACATGCCGCGCATCCGGGACGTTTACGGGAACAACGCGGACCGGCTGCCGTTCGACTTCTACGAAATCCTCGGTGCGCTCGCGCCGCGCGGCTTCTTCTCGAACTCGCCGGTGCGCGACAGCAACTTCGACATCGCCGGCGTGCGCAAGGCGTTCGCCAAGGCGGCGGACATCTACGCACTGCACGACGCACCCTCGCGTCTGAAACTCGTCACTCCCGACGCACCGCATGACTTTCCCGAAGCGGAGCGCCAGGCGGCGTATGCGTGGCTGGATGAAGTGATCAAGTGAGCTGCCCCTCTGTGTCCATCGTGTCTCTGTGGTCTAATAGCTCCCCGGGTTGGACCACAGAGACACGATGAACACAGAGGACAAGACCACCAAGCTAACAACTTCAGCGTGTTCATTTTCCCCGTCACTTGTCAGGCTTCGCGGCATGAAAACCTGTTTCGCCCTCGCTGCCGCGCTTTGTCTTCCTTTCGCCACAACAGTCCTCGCCGCAGACGCGCCGACGAAGAAACCGGCGGATGCCACCAAGGCCAAGGCGGATGCTGCCAAGACAACCGCGCCCGTCGCGCAGCCCAAGCCCACCGCCGCGAACGTCCCCTACGGCAAGCACGAGCGGCAGGTGCTCGATTTCTGGAAGGCCGAGTCCGCGTCGCCCACGCCCCTGCTCTTCTACATCCACGGTGGCGGCTGGCAGGGCGGCGACAAGAACCGCACCGGCGGCATTGAGAACTACCTGAAGGCTGGTATCTCGGTGGTCGCCATCAACTACCGCTTCATCCCGCAGGCCACGGCGGACGGCGTGGTGCCGCCGGTGAAAGGTCCGCTGCACGACGCCGCGCGGGCGTTGCAGTTCGTGCGCAGCAAGGCCGCCGAGTGGAACATCGACAAGCAACGCATCGGCGCGAGCGGCGGCAGCGCCGGGGCTTGCTCCAGCCTGTGGCTTGCCTTCCATCCCGACCTCGCCGACCCGAAGAGCAGCGATCCCATCGCGCGCGAGTCCACGCGGATCTGGTGCGCGGCGGTCAACGGTGCACAGACCACGCTGGACCCGGCGCAGATGAAGGAGTGGACGCCCAACAGCAAATACGGCGGCCACGCCTTTGGCTTCAAGGGCGACGCCGAGAAGAAGCTCTCGCAGTTCGACGAGTTCCTCGCCAAGCGCGACACCATCCTGCCGTGGATTGCCGAGTATTCCCCCTACGCGCTCGTCACGTCCGATGACCCGCCCATCTACCTCTCCTTCTCCGCGCCACCCGCGCTCGGGCAGGAGCAGAAAGACCCGACGCACACGGCGAACTTCGGAGTGAAGCTGCAGGAACACTGCCAGAAGAACGGCGTGGCCTGTGAACTGGTGTATCCCGGCGCACCGAGCGTGAAGCACGCAACCACGCAGGACTACCTCATCGCGACCCTGAAGGCCCCGAAGAAATAATCGCCACCGACAACGTCCCGCAGTCCGTGACCGAGTTGTTGGCGGACTTCGAGCCGCGCAAGGAGGAGCCGCAGGGCGGGCATGGAACCCGGAGCTCCTGCGGCTGGAGTGGAATCAAGCGTCTCAATCACCTATGAAATCTCATTTGATCGCCGGTCTGCTGTTGCTCGCTATTGCGGCTCAAGCCGCCGAACTGCCGGACATCCGGACCGTCCCCGCCGATCTCACCGTGCCCGCACTGAGCAAAGGGGCACCCGCCCCCGGCAAGCGGGTCAAGCGCGTCCTTGCCGCCTCGCTGAACGAGCGGGTTTATCACGTGCTGTATTTGCCGACCGACTGGAAGCCAGGTGCCAGGCTGCCCGTATTGGTGGAGCTGGCCGGCAATGGCGGCTACACCAACCAGTTCGGCGACATCAGCACCGGCCGACCCGAGGGCAGCAACCTGGGCTACGGGCTCTCGGCTGGTCGTGGTTTCATCTGGCTGTGCGTGCCATATCTTAATGCGGCGGGCGATGACCTCGCCCTGACGTGGTGGGGTGACAAGCCTAGGCACGATCCTCAGCCCACCTTGAAACACCTCCGCGACACGGTCCGTTCCGTTTGCCAGGAGTTTGGCGGGGACGAGTCGCGCGTGGTGCTCTGTGGCTTCTCGCGCGGCGCGATTGC
>CAIPBN010000879.1 GCA_903863315.1 uncultured Verrucomicrobiota bacterium
TGACGATCTGCTGGGCCGGATGTATCGCCTGATCGAGGAGGCGCGCGGGCTCACGCGCGAGCCGGCCACGCTGGCCCGGCTGGATGACCTCACGCTTTACACGCGTTATGTCGAGCTGTGGCTCGATTACTCGACGGCGCGCGACCTCCAGCGGCAGGCGGCGTTCGAGCAGATGATCCGGCATGTCTATCGCATGCGCGGCACGATGATGGTCCACGCGCTGGCGCTGTATCGCGATGTGGACGCGCGGGACAAGTCGGTGAACATCCCGTCCGAGGCGCGGTTCAATGTCGCGGAGGGCAAGAACCCCTGGAAGAGCAATGCCCCCTTCACGAGCGCCGAGCTGGCAACGCTGCGCCGCGACGGCGTGGCCAACCGCAAGCTGCTCGACTTCACCCCCGTATCCTTCAGCAGCGAGCTGGTGCCGGCCGCGCGATTGAAGCTGGCGGCGGACCGGCCCGGGTCCATGGGCATCTACAGCCGCTCGCCGCGCCGTTACTTCACCTGGCTGGAGCAGTCGCCCGCCACCGTGGCGGTGAGCGTGACGGCGGGAACCGTTTACGCCAATCGCGGCGCGGCGCGTGTCGAGCTGTTCCCGGCGGCGGAGGCCGAGGGCAAGTCCGTCGCCCACGCGGAGGTGCCGCCCACACGCAGCGCGCAGCCGGTGGAGCTCAAGTCCACGTTCAACGGCCTGCACCGGCTGGAGATCAGCGGCGGCGGCGGGGCGCAGACCACGTGGGCGGATGGCCTGCCGTTCACCGTGGAGTCGAGCTACGAGCGGCCGGGCAACTTTCACGGTCGCTGGACCCTGTGCTTCTACGTGCCCAAGGGCACCAGGTCGGTGGGCGGTTTCAGCGAGGGGGTCGGCATGCTGCGGGATGCCAGCGGTCGCGTCGCGCACAAGTTCGAGGCCAAGCCGGGCTTCTTCAACGTCCCCGTGCCGCCGGGCGAGGACGGCAAGCTCTGGCGCTTCGAGCAATGTTCCGGCGACCGCATGCTGATGACCGTGCCGCCGTATCTCGCCCGCAGTGCGGAGGAACTGCTGCTGCCCAAGGAGGTGGTCGATCGGGATGCCGCGCCGTGATGCGTCTGGCTGAACCGGAACGATGACTTTGGGATTGGGGAGCGCGCCCGCCTCGGGCGCAGCCAACCGCGCCCTCGCGGTTGGCGGGAGCCGTCCGAACCACCGCACCGTTCAGGATGGCCGAACGTGCCCGGGTTCGGCGCGAGGGCGCGCCGAACCGCAGCCGGGGCGGCTGCGCTCCCCATTCTTTCAACTGCATCGCTCCGGCTGAGAATGTCCCGGTCGTGTGCTTGCGGCAGGGCAGGGGGGCGACCTACGCTGGTTCCACCAATTGAAGATGAAACCATTGCCCTTGCTCGTCGCGCTGTTCATGGCGGCCACCGCGTCCGCGTCCGCCGCCGAGCCCGTCGTTTCACTGGCGGGTGATTACGGCGAGCCGCGCGTGATCATTCCCGCGTCCGCCGACCCCGGGCTGGCGCACCATTCGTGGCCCAAGGTTGTGCGCGCGCAGGACGGCACGCTCGTCGTCGCCTTCATCGCCGGCCGCTTTCACGGCAACCACGGCGAAGGCAGTCCGGCCGTGGCGCATTCCACCAATGGCGGCCAA
>CAIPBN010000880.1 GCA_903863315.1 uncultured Verrucomicrobiota bacterium
CCGAGCTTCACCACGTTCTCCGGGTCGAAGTCCGTGAGCTTGAGCCAGTCTTCGGTGAGGTCGTTGGCGGGGAAGAGGTCGTTCTCGTCGTGTTCGAGGCGGAGGGCGGTGAGGAGGTCGGCGCGGGTGAGCTGCGTGTCGCTGGCCTTGGTCTCGATGGCGCGGCGAATGGCCAGGCTCTTCGCGCGCTCGACCACGGCGGCTATGATGGCGCCGCTGGCGAGGTCGCCACGGCAGAGCAGTTCGCGGCGGCCGCTGCGGAAGTTCACTTCGGCGAACTCGTTGTCCGGCGTGCGGGCGAAGTGCGCGTCGGTCACGGCGCGGGCGAGGTCGGCCTTCGGCTCGGCAAGCGGGAGGGAGTCGCGCAGGTAGATTTCGTAGATGGCCTGCGCACCGGCCTTGTCGGGCCGGCGGACGCGGATTTTGCGGTCGATGCGTCCGGGTCGCAGGATGGCCGGGTCAATCAGGTCCGCGCGATTCGAGGCGAGGATGACGACGACGTTGGTGAGCGGCTCGATGCCGTCCATTTCGGTGCAGAACATCGGCACCAGCGTGCTGAGAATGCTGTTGAAGCGCCCGCCCCGCCGCGTGCCGAGGATGCTCTCGGCCTCGTCAATGAAGAGGAACGCCAGCGCGCCGTCCTTCGCGCGCTCGCGGCACTGGACGAAGAGGTCGCGCACCTGCCGTTCGCTTTCGCCCACCCACATGTTGAGAATCTCCGGGCCTTTGACGTGCAGGAAAAACTCCGGGTGGTCCACGCCGGTCTGGGTCTTGATTTGCTGGCGGAGGTTGTAGGCGGTGGCCTTGCCGAGCAGCGTCTTGCCACAGCCGGGCGGGCCGTGGAGGAGAAAGCCCTTCGGCACCGAGTGCTCGAACTTCTTGAACAGGTCGCGATGGAGGAAGGGCAGCTCAATGGCATCGCGGATGGCACGCACGGCTTCGTCCTGTCCGCCGATAGCCGACCACGGGAGTTCGCTGACGGTCTCCAGCGAACGCTCGACGCGCTTGCCGACGCCGATGATTTCGAGGGCGACGCGCTGGTTGATGTCGAGACGCACGTCCATGCCGGGCTTGAGCTTTTCTTTTGCCAGCAGTGCGGAGCGTTGGATGACGAGGGTGTTGATGCCAGCTTCCTGGCCGATGCGCAGCCGGCCGTCGGAGAGCAGTTCGTCCACACGGACGATGGGGCCGTTGCGGTCGAAGCCGAGGCCCTGCACGACGGCGAAGGCTTCGTTGCAGAGCACGCGCTGGCCGGCTTGCAGGCTGGCGAGCGGGATGGCCGGGTCCACGCGACAGACATAGTCCGTGCCACCGAGGCAGACGTGCGCTTTGTCTTTGTCCACCGGCGCGAGGAGGGTGCCGACACGGAAGGCAGGCGAGCGGAGCTTCTCGATGATGGCGTCCATCTTTTCCAGCGCGCCGCGGGCCTGTTCGTTCATCTCCTCCAAGCCGGCGACGCGCTCGCGGAGATAGACCATGTCGAAGATGGAGGTGTGGCGCGGCGGCAGCTTGCTCGTGATGAGGTCCACGAGCTGGAGGGTGGAGAGCTGTTCGAGCTGCTCGCGCGGGAGGAGGTCGGCGAGCGGGGTGGAGGCGAGCGACGGCTCAGTGGATGCTTTGTCCTCGCGGGACACCGGCTTTTTCTTCGGCTCGGCCATGTCGGGAGACTACGCGTGGCGAGGGGATTTGCAAACGTCGCCGAATGCGAACATTTCAGCCTTCGTGAGTTCGCGCTGTCTTCCGAGTGGCACAACTGAGTCCGCTCTCGACCAACTCCCCTGCACTGCTTTCCCGCCACTGGATCCGCACACTGACACAAATCCGCCGGCTTAGAGACCGGCGCTCCGCCTAAGATGCACATTGGAGATGAACTTCACCCGCAGGCCAAAAAACAAGGCCGGCACACAGCCGGCCTTGCGCGGGAATGAAGTGGGCGGACGCGCTTACATGTGCGCGATCATGTTGTCGCCGAACTGCGAGCACTTGATCTCCGTCGCGCCGTCCATGAGGCGGGCGAAGTCGTAGGTGACGCGCTTGCTGGCAATCGCGCCGTTGAGGCCCTTGATGATGAGGTCGGCGGCTTCGATCCAGCCGAGGTGGCGCAGCATCATCTCGCCGGAGAGGACGACGGAGCCGGGGTTGACCTGATCTTTGCCCGCATACTTGGGTGCGGTGCCGTGCGTGGCCTCGAAGATGGCGTGGCCGGTGACGTAGTTGATGTTGCCGCCGGGCGCGATGCCGATGCCGCCGACCTGGGCCGCAAGCGCGTCGCTGAGGTAGTCGCCATTCAGATTGAGCGTGGCGATGACATCGAAGTCCGTCGGGCGGGTGAGCACCTGCTGGAGCGCGATGTCGGCGATGGCGTCCTTGATAAGGACAGCGCCAGCCGCTAGCGCGGCCTTCTGCTCGGCGTTCGCGGCGTCCTCGCCCTTTTCCTTCTTGGTGCGCTCCCATTTCGACCAAGTGTAAACCTTGTCGCCATAGATACGCTCAGAGGCGTTGTAAGCCCAGTCGCGGAAGGCACCCTCGGTGAACTTCATGATGTTGCCCTTGTGAACGATGGTGACGCTCTTGCGCTTGAAGCGGATGGCGTAATCCACGGCGGCCTTCATCAGGCGGATGGTGCCCATCGCCGAGACGGGCTTGATGCCGACACCGACGCAGACCTCGGCGCTCTTGGGCGTGTGGTCGGGCGCAGCGAGCTTCATGTAGTCAATGCCCGCCTGCTGGGTGCCGAAACGAATTTTCTTAAAATCCTTCGGGAATTCCTTCGCGAGAAAATCCAGAACCTTGTGCGCCTCGGGCGTGCCGCCGGCGAACTCGATGCCGGCGTAGATGTCCTCGGTGTTCTCACGGAAGATGGTCATGTC
>CAIPBN010000881.1 GCA_903863315.1 uncultured Verrucomicrobiota bacterium
AGCCGCCGCCGGCGAGGAGGATGGGGAGGTTCTTTGTGTCGTGATTGTTGCCGTTGCCGAGATTGCTGCCGTAGAGGACCTGTGTGCGGTCGAGCAAGGTGGAGCCGTCTTCCTTGCTGGATTGCAGCTTTGTGAGCAGCGCGTTGAGCTGCTGGAACTCGGCGAGTTCGAGGTTCTTCAATTCGCGCAGTTTGTCCTCGCGGCCGACGTGGTGGGAGAGGTTGTGCGCCTCGGTGCCGACGCCGGGGATGTGTTCGCTGAAGCCGTCGAGCTTGATGAAAATTGTGACGAGTCGCGTGCTGTCGGTGGCGAGGGCGAGGTGCGCGAGGTCATACATCGCGCCGAGTTTTTCGAGGAGGTATTCGCCGTCCTTCGGCGCGGGGACGTCCACTTTGGGCTTGGGCTTGTGCTCCCAATCCTCGGCGATGAGGAGGCGGCGCTCGACTTCGCGGACGGAGGTGAAGTATTGGTCCAGCCGCTCGCGGTCGCCGCTGCCGAGCTGCTTTTGCAGGGCGGCGGCGCGGTCGGCGACGGCGTCGAGGATGCTGCGGCCAGTGCGGAGTTGCTCGAGCTGTCGCTGCACGGAAGCGGCGTCGCCCGCGACGAAGAGGGCTTTGAAAACCTGCGCCGGGCTGCGTTCGGCGGGCAGCATGACGCCGCTGCTCGTGAAGGAGAGCGATTGGTTGCCGGCTTTCGACACGACGAGCGGCAGCGCGGAGACGCGCGTGAGGTGCCCGATTTGCTCGGCGGCAAATTGGTCGAGCGAGATGCTGTTGCGGAAGGAAGCGGTGCCCGGATGCGGCGCGGCAGTGAGGAAGGTGACCTCGGCGGAATGCCCGCCGGTGACCTCGCCGTGCGAGCTGCCGGAGACCACCGTGAACTGGTCGCGGAAATCCTTCACGGCTTCGAGATACGGCGTGAGCGCATAGTCGCGCCCGGCCTCGGCGGGAAAGAAGTTGCGCTCGAGAATGCCGAGGTTCGTGCAGATGGAAATCATGCGACGCGGAGCCTCGGCGGTTTTGCCGAAGACGGGGCGCATGGCGTCGAGCAACGGCAGGGCGAGCGCGGCACCGGAGGCGCGGAGGAAGGTGCGGCGGTTCATGGCGGGCGTGGCGATGTGAGTCATGGGCGTGTGCGATTACTTGGTTTGGAAAAGTTCGCTGGCCACGACTTCTTGCACGAGGGAGCGCAGGCCGTGGTTCGTCGCTTTGGTCTTCGCCACGATGGCGTCAATGGCCGCGCGGTCGGAGAAACGGATGCCCGCACCGGTCGCATAAATCATGAGCTGCTGCGCGAGGTTGCGGGCGAGCGCGTCCTCGTCCTTCAGCAGGAGTGCGCGCAGCCCGTTGATGTCGGCAAAGGTGCGGCCATCGGCGAGCACGCCCGTGGCATCCACGGCGGAGCCGAGGCGGAGCTTCACGCGGTTCCTGCGCGATGCAGCGCTGACGACCTCGACGGTCGGCTCCTCGACTACCTTGGATTCCTTGCCTGTGCCCACGCGCACTTTTTTCGGCTGACCCGCGAGCCGGTAACGGTCGCGCCAGCCGCCGATGGCGTCGAAATTTTCCAGCGCTAGGCCGGGCGGGTCCATCTTCGCATGGCACGACGCGCACGCGGCGTCGGCGCGATGCTTCTCAATCATCTCGCGGATGGTGACCGCGCCCGTGGCGTCGGGCTCGATGGCCGGGACGTTCGGCGGCGGAGTCTGGCGCGGAATGCCGAGGATGCGCTCCATGACCCACACGCCGCGCAGCACGGGCGACGTCGCGGTCCCGTTGGCGGTGACTTTCAACACGGCGGCCTGCGTGAGAAACCCGCCGCGCGCGGTGCCGGCGGGCACTTTGACTTCGCGGAAATCCGAACCCGCCACGCCGCGAATGCCGTAAAGCTCGGCGAGGCGTTGATTGATGAGCAGCGTGTCGCTCGCGATGACTTCGCGCACGCCGAGATTCCGCGTGAGCATGCGGCGGAAGCTGGCGCGGGTCTCGGCGAGCATCGAGTCGTGCAGCCACGGGTCGTATTCGGGATAAAGGTTCGGGTCCGGCGTGGTGAAATCAATTTTCTTCAGCTCCAGCCACTCATCGAGGAAGTGCGCGATGAAACGATCGGAGCGCGGGTCGGCCAGCATGCGCGTGACCTGCGCGGTGAGCGTCGCGGGCTGGGAGAGTTCCTGCCGCTTCGCGAGGTCGAGCAGCGTTGCATCGGGCAGCGAGTTCCAGAGGAAAAATGAGAGCCGCGAGGCCAGCGCGAAATCGCCGAGCCTCGCGCGCTGCGGCACTCCCGATTCCAGGCCGACCATCAAAAAATCCGGCGCGCAGAGGATGGCCTTGTAGCCGGCAATCATCCCTTCGTCGAACTACGTGCCGCGCTTCAACTCGGCCTCGATGATGGCCTCGTAGGGCGCGAGTTCCTCGCCGGACTGTGTCCGGCGGAAGGCGG
>CAIPBN010000882.1 GCA_903863315.1 uncultured Verrucomicrobiota bacterium
AAACCGACCCAGATGCGCCACCGGATTGTGGCCGTCACCACGTTGACCGCCGTGCTGCTCTATCTGGATCGCGTGTGCATCGCGGAGATCGCCAAGCTCGACGAGTTCAAGCAGACCCTGGGACTGACCGGGCAACAGACGGGCTATGTGATCTCGGCGTTCTTCTTCGCCTACGCGCTGGGACAGGTGCCGGCGGGCTGGCTGTCGGACAAGTTCGGCGCGCGCGGGATGATGACCTTCTACATCGCCTTGTGGTCGCTGTGCACGGCGTTGACGGGGTTTGCCGGCGGGTTCGTGTCGCTCGTCATTGCGCGGATGGGCTTCGGACTGGCGCAGGCGGGAGCGTATCCGGCGAGCAACGGCCTGGTCCGGCTCTGGACACCGCTGGCGGCGCGCGGCAAGGCCAGCAGCATCGTGTCGCTGGGCGGACGGCTGGGCGGGGCCATCGCGCCCGCGTTGACCGCGTGGTTGCTGAGCGATCTGCTGGGCTGGCGCGCGGTGCTGATGCTGTATGGCGTGTCCGGCCTGCTGGTAGCCGGGGTGTTCTGGTGGCTGTTCCGGAATTCGCCGGTGGAACATCCCATGTGCAACGAGGCGGAGCGCCGGTTGATTTTGGAAGGCTCGCCCGCCCCGGCCGCGGCGGGGGCCGCAGCCCCGCCGTTTCCCTGGCGGGAACTGCTGTGCAGTTGGAGCATGTGGTTGATGTGTGTGCTGCAATGGGGCGTGAACATCGGCTGGGTGTTTCTCGTGTCGTGGCTGCCCACCTACTTGAAAGATGTGAAGGGGGTGGATCCGCGGACGGCCGGCTTGATGTCCACCATCGTGCTGCTCTCCGGCATGGTGGGCATGCTCGTGGGCGGGTGGCTGACGGACTGGCTGGTGCAGCGCGTGGGCCTGCGCTGGGGGCGGGCCATTCCGCTCATCGGCACGAAGTTCGCGGCGGTGCTGGCCTATCTCGCCTGCCTGTGGCTGGAGTCGCCCTGGGCCATCGTCGCGGCATTGTCACTGGTGGCGTTCACCACGGATCTCGGCGTGCCGGCGGTCTGGGCCTTCATCCAAGATGTGGGCGGGCGGTTTTCCTCGACCATCTTTGGCTGGGCCAACATGTGGGGCAATTTCGGCGCCGCCCTGACGCCGGCGCTGATTCCGTGGGTGTTGAAGACCTACGACACGGACAAGAACTGGCACGAGGCGTTCCTGCTCTGCGCGGCGGGATTTCTCGTAGCGGCGGTGGCGGCCTTCGGCATCAACGCGGACAAGACGATTGGCACGAAGGGCTGAAGGCTAGGATGCCTGGCTGACCGGACGGCAGACTCGGCCGCTGCAAAGGTCAGGCAGTGGCACCGTTTTTCACCAGCCAGACGCCGTCTTCCTGGTTCGTCTCCTGAAGGCGGACGCAGACATGCTCGTTGGCGCGCGTGGGCAGGTTCTTGCCCACGAAATCGGCCTTGATGGGCAGCTCGCGATGGCCGCGGTCAATGAGCACGGCGAGTTGCACGCGCCGGGGACGGCCAAAATCATTCAAGGCATCCAGCGCCGCGCGCGTGGTGCGACCGCTGAAGAGCACATCGTCCACCAGCACCACGGTTTTGCCGGTGATGTCGCCGGGCATCTGCGTGGCGTGGACCGGAGGGGCAAGATGGCTGGCGAGATCGTCACGATGCATGCTGACATCCAGGGTGCCGCTGGGAACCGGCTGGTTCCAAATCTCGCCCAAGGTCCGGGCCAGCCGGGCCGCAAGATGCACGCCGCCGGTTTGCACCCCCACCAAGACCACGTCGCGGCCGGCCTCGTTGCGTTCGGCGATCTCGTGCGCGATTCGGACCAGCGCACGGGAAAGCGCGGTGGCATCAAGCAACAAAGCGTCAGGCATGCGAGGGAGACAAAAGCGCCGGAACGGAGACGTCCAGCAGTTCAGGACTGGCCGTGGCGGCCCTTGCGCCACTTGGCGCGGTGTTTGACGATCCAGTCGGTGAGCGCGCGCTCGAAGCCGATGTCCTGCCGGGCCTTCTCCGACTCGATCCACTTGTGCTTCATGATTTCCTCGCGCTCGGCGAGGAACTCGCGATAGAGGGCGGAGTTTTTCATCCACTCGTCGTCGCCGGGTTGGCCTGCAGGAGTTGTCATAGCTGCCACGTGTGCCGCTTCAATGGCCGGGAAGGTAGCATTGTCCCCCCAACTGACAATCCGTTTCTAGGGTCGGGAAATCCCGGAGAGACGGGGCCTGTGAACAAGCTGTGAACATGTTGGGATAACTTCGCCGTGCCATGCGGGGCCATCTGCCGTCTCCTCACCCCTCGTGAGTGATTCGTTTGAACTGTCCCCTGAGGCCGCGCCCGCGCCACCCGACCTGAAGCGCACCCGCCGCCGGAAGGACGCGGCCATCGACCTGTCCAAGGTGGACCGCCTGCCGCCGCATTCCCTCGAGGCCGAGCAGGGCGTGCTGGGCTGCATGTTGCTCGACCCCAACGCCGCCATCGGCACCTGCGTCGAGAAGTTCAAATCCCGTCGCGACGACAGTGCCAATTCTTCGCCCGCCCGCCGTGACGCGCCTCCAGCCAGTCCCTATGCCGGGGCTTCCGCAGCCTTCTATGACCTCCGTCACCAGTCACTCTACGAGACACTCGTGGCGATGTATGACGCGAAGGAGGCCATCGACCTCATCACCGTGCGCCAGCGGCTCAAGGACAAGGGCCAGCTCGACGCCATCGGCGGCGTGGCCTACCTCACCGCGCTCGTGGATGCCACACCCTCGGCGGCGAACCTGCCTTTCTACGCGGACATCGTCGTCGAGAAGCATCTGCTGCGGCGGATGATCCAGACCTGCTCCAGCGTCATCGGGCGCATCTACGACGAGGAGCAGCAGGGCGATGTCGAGTCCCTGCTCGACGAGGTGGAGAAGGAAGTCCTCCACATCAGCGAGGAGCGCGAGGAGACCGTCAGCCTTGTGATGAAGGATCTGGTCCACAAGGCCATCGCGCAGATCGAGGACTTCCACTCGCGACAGGGCCAGACCACCGGCATCGCCACCGGCTTTGCCGACCTCGACAAGATGACCACCGGCTTCCATGGCGGGGAAATGATCGTCATCGCCGCGCGCCCCTCCATGGGCAAGACCTCCCTCGCCATGAACATCGCCGAGCATGTGGCGATGGACCTGAAGCTGCCCGTGGGCGTGTTCAGCCTGGAAATGTCCGCCGACTCGCTCGTGCTGCGCATGCTCTGCTCGCGTGCCCGCGTGAACCTGCGCGACATCCGCGAGGGCTTTCTGGCTGACCGAGATTTTCCCAAGCTCACCGCCGTCGCCGGCCGCATGGCCAGTTGCCCGCTATTCATCGACGATACTGCCGGCCTCAGCATCCTCCAGCTCCGCGCCAAGGCCCGGCGGATGCACCAGCAGCATGACGTGAAGCTCTTTGTCATCGACTACCTCCAGCTCCTCCGCAGCACCGCCAAGAAGGCGGAGAACCGCCAGCAGGAAATCGCCGACATCTCCCAAGGCATCAAGGCCCTCGCCAAGGAACTCAAAGTTCCAATCATCGTCCTCGCCCAGCTCAACCGCGAATTGGAAAAACGCGGCCCGGGCGAAAAGCCCAAGCTCTCCGACCTCCGCGAATCCGGCTCCATCGAACAGGATGCCGATCTCGTGGGCCTTCTCTACCGCCCCAAAATGGGCAAGGAGGACGAAGAGGAACCCAACGAGCAGACCAATTACGACGCGGTGCCGGTGAACCTCCTCATTGCCAAGCAGCGCAACGGGCCTACCGGCGACGTGCACCTCACCTTCCTCAAGGGCTTCACCCGTTATGAAAGCGCCGCGAAGGTGGCCGACGAGGATGCCCCCCGCGAGTGAGCCGGCGCCCGGCAAAAAACAGTGTTCATCCGGCCCCGGCTGTGGTTTAACTCCCGCCTCTGAGCTGACCAGACCATGAAACCGAATCTACGCCGCTACTGCGTCCTTCTTGCCCTGCTCATCCACTGGGTGCCCCAGACGCAGGGCCAGGTGGCCTCGCCCAGGGTCCAGCAGATCGAAGTCCGCCACGTCGGCCCGGCGGCCGCCAGCGACGAGCTCATCCGCGCCAATATCCGCGTCAAGGTCGGCGACCCGCTGATGAAGACCAGCGTGGATGACGACGTGCGGAACCTCTACAACACCGGCTATTTCTACAACATCCGCGTGGCCGAGGAGCGCGCGGACGGCGGGGTGAAGCTGATCTATGTGGTGCAGGGCAAACCCCTCCTCACCGACATCCAGTTCACCGGCAACACCAAGTTCAAGACCTCCAAGCTCCAGCCCAAGCTCACCTCCAAGATCGGCCAGCCGCTCGATGAGCGTAAGCTGTTCACCGACGCCCAGGAAATCCAGAAGGGCTACCAGAAGGCCGGCTATCAGCGCACCAAGGTCGAATACAAGCTGAACATCAACGAGAACGCGGGCCGCGGGGCTGTCACCTTCGAAATCACCGAGGCCCCCAAGGTCAAGGTCGTGGACATCCAGTTCGTCGGGGCCACCGCCTTCCCCGAGAAGCGCCTCGCCAAGGTGCTCAAGACCAAGGAACACTGGATGTTCTCCTGGCTTACCGGCACGGACAAGTTCAAGGACGACCAGTTCGAGGACGACAAGGAGAAGCTCGCCGAGTTCTACCGCAACGAGGGCTATCTGGACTTCGAGATCAAGGAAATCCAGTTTGAAAACCCCAAGCCCGACGCGCTGGTCATCAAGTTCCAGCTCTTCGAGGGCAAGCAATACAAGGTCGGCACAGTGGCCGTGAAGGGCAACAACCTCTTCCCCAGCGCCGAAGTCGAGCGGGACATCAAGATGACCTCGGGCAAGACCTTCACGCCCGAGGGCCAGCGCAAGGACGTCGAATCCGTGCGCGATTTCTACGGCACCAAGGGCTACATCGACTCCCGCGTCACCGCCGTCCGCACGCCCAACACCGAGACGGGCAACATGGACGTCACCTACCAGGTGGATGAGAAGGACAAGTCCTTCGTTGAGAAGATTGAAATCAAGGGCAACGTGAAGACCAAGGACAAGGTCCTCCGCCGCGAGCTCGCCATCTCGCCCGGCGAAACCTTCGACATGGTGCGGGTGAAGCTCTCCAAGCAGCGCCTCGAAAACCTGAACTACTTCGAGAAGGTGGACGCCCAGCCGGAGCCCACCGATGTGCCCAACCGGAAGAACCTCGTGGTCAACGTCGAGGAAAAGAACACCGGCAACATGTCCGTGGGCGCCGGCTTCAGCTCCGTGGAAAGCGTCGTGGGCTTTGTCGAAGTCACCCAAGCAAACTTCGACATGTTCAAGCCCCCGTGGTTCACCGGCGGCGGCCAGAAGATGCGCCTGCGCGCCAGCTACGGCTCCCGGCGCCAGGATTATCTGTTGAGCTTCACGGAGCCTTGGTTCCTGGATCGCAAGCTGGCCTTCAGTGTTGACCTGTATCATCGCAACACCAGCTTCCAGAGCTCCCTTTACGATCAGACCCAGACCGGCATGCGGCTCGGTTTGGAACGCGCCCTCTGGAGCGACTTCGTGCGCGGCAATGTCAGCTACACCATTGAGGATGTCGGCATCAAGAACGTGGACCCCGGCGCCTCGCCCGAGCTGAAAGCCGAGCAAGGCAGCCAGTTGGTGTCAAAAATTGGTGCCGGCCTGACCTATGACACCCGCACTGGCGGCCTCACGCCCACGGGCGGCCACCGCGTGGAACTGATCTCCGAACTTGCTGGCGGACCCTTCGGCGGCGACGCGGACTTCTACCGCCTCGAACTCCGCGGCACCCAATACTATCCCGGCTTCTGGTCTGGCCAGACGTGGGAAATCATCGGCCGCGTCGGCTCCATCGAGAGCTACAACAGCCGCCCGGTCACGCTCTTCAACCGCTACTTCCTCGGCGGTCCCCGCACCTTGCGCGGCTACCGCTTCTCGGACGTGGCCCCGCGTGACTCGCTTAACGAACCGCTCGGCGGCAACACCTACTGGCTCGGCTCGGTGGAATACAGCATCCCGCTCGTGGAACGCCTCCGCTTCGCGATGTTCTATGACATCGGCAACGTTTACACGAGCTCCTTCAGCTTCAACCCCAACAAGGCCAAGGGCGAAACCCTTTATCAGGACAACGTCGGCGTAGGCTTCCGCATCAACATCCCGAACCTCGGGCCGTTGCGACTCGACTACGGCATCCCCCTCACCACCGACCGCAACCAGAACAAGAGCGGCCGCTTCAACTTCGACGTCGGCTTCACCCGCGACTTCTGACCTTCCAGCCTTCGCGCCAACGCCTATCAGCCCCACCGCTACCCACTCATGAAGTTTCTCTCCGTCCTGCTCCTCACCGCCACGCTCACCCTGCCCCTCGCCGCGCAAGCCGCCGACCGCATCGCCGTGGTGGATCTCAAGAAGGTTTTTGACGGCTACTGGAAGACCAAGCAGGCCGACCTCAACCTCAAAGAAAAGGCGGGCGAACTGGACAAGAAGCGCAAGGACATGGTCGCCGACTACCAGAAGGCCAACGAGGAATACAAGAAGCTGGTCGAGAGCGTCAGTGATTCCGCCATCTCGTTGGAGGAGCGCGAGAAGCGCAAGAAGAGCGCCGAGACTAAGCTCCGCGAAATCCAGGAAATCGAGCAGAGCATCGGCCAGTTCGACCGCAGCGCCCGCACCCAGCTCGGCGAGCAGCAACGCAACATGCGGGACAAAATCGTCGTGGAGATCCGCGAAGTGGTGAACAAGAAAGCCCGCACCGCCAATTACGGAGCCGTCCTGGACAGCGCCGCCGAAAGCGCCGTGGGCACCCCCATCGTCCTCTTCAACGCCAACCTGCCCGACCTCACCGAGGAGATCCTCACGCAGCTCAACGCCACCGCTCCGGCCGGTGCTTTGCAGCCTGCCACGCCCACCCCCGCCCCCGCCCCGCTCAACCTCAAGTAGGCGGAGCAAGACCAAGAGGCGCACTCGATGCGGTTTGCGGACCTGCCTTGGTCCGGCGGGCAGCAGTTTCCCCAGCCAGGCTTTTGCTCTCCGCGTAACTGCACCGTCCCAACGAGTGTAGAACCGGCAGAAATTTCGGTGCGAAGCGTGGACTCACTCCATCAGACTGCGAGCACCATGACGACCGCTGTCGCCACCACGCCGCGCTCGCTCCTCGATCTCACGTTTGCGGAGCTGGAACGAGAGTTCGTCGCGGCGGGGTTTTCGCCGCTGCACGCACGGGCGCTGTGGCGGGCGTTGCATCACGGGCTGAGGGGGGACTTTTCTGATCCTGCGGATTTCCTGCCGCCGTTGCGGCGCTGGGTGACGGAGCACGTGGGCGTGGGCCGGCGGTTCTTCATCGAGGCCCCCATCGAAAGTGCCGACATCGCCAGCGCGGATGGTTTGACGCGCAAGTTTCTGCTCCGCCTCGCCGATGGGCAGACGATCGAGACGGTGGTGATGGGCTTCAAGGGACGTCATACCGCCTGCCTGAGCACGCAGGCCGGCTGCGCAATGGGGTGCGTCTTCTGCGCCACCGGCCAGATGGGCTTCGTGCGGCATTTGCGGCCCGGTGAAATCGTCGCCCAAGTCCGGCATGCGCAGCTCGCCTTGCGCGCTGCCGAGGGCGGCTTGCGCAATCTGGTGCTGATGGGCATGGGCGAGCCGTTGCACAACTACGACGCGGTCATGGCGGCGCTGGAAATCATCTCCGACCGGCGCGGCCTGAACATCGGCCCCAGCCGTATCACCATCAGCACGGTGGGCGTGGTGCCGGGCATTCTGCGGCTGGCCGCCGAGCAGCGTCCGTTTCACCTCGCCGTGAGCCTCCACGGAGCAACGGAGGAGGAGCGTTCAGCGCTGGTGCCTGTGAGTCAGCGCTGGCCGCTCGCCGAACTGATGGCTGCCTGCCGCACCTACTTCACGCAGACCGGCCGACGCATTTTCTTCGAGTGGACGCTGATTGCCGGCGCGAATGATTCCCCGTCGCAGGCAGGCCGGCTGGCGGCGCTGCTCACCGGGCTGGCGGCGCATGTGAATTTGATTCCGCTCAATCCCACCGGCGGCTTCGCCGGCACCGCCACGCCCACAGCTTCGGCGAAGGCTTTTCAGCAAGTGCTGCAAACAGCCGGCATCCCCAGCACCATCCGCCAACGCCGGGGTATTGATGTGGCGGCGGGTTGTGGACAACTGCGGGCGGACAAGACACGGACCGGAGGTTGGGCGGAAATGCGGTGAGAACCCGACCTCTGGCCATTCCATCCCCACGGCAAGGCTGGATTACAACCGGCCGGATTGTTAGCGTGGGGTCACATGTCCGCCAATCGTCCCCCAGCCGATGCCCGCCCGCCCGTGCCGGGGGGCTGGTGGCCCGGATTGGCGGGTGCCTTCTTTGGGCTTGTGCTGCTCAAGTTGGGCAACCCGGTGATTCTCGACCATGTTGCTCCGCCACCCCGAGGCTTGGGCGAAATGCTGCGTGAATCCTGGCCGGCGGTCTGGGGTTATGGCGTGCTGACAATCGTGGTGGTGCTTGGCTTGGTGAAGGGTTGCCGCCCGAAACAATTGCCGTGGTGGGTGCCGGCCCTGCCCGTGGTCTGGCTGGTCTGGCAGTTCGTGGCTGCTTTTGCCACGGTGGACCGGGAGCTGACCGCGACGGTGCTGCCGCACTTCGTGGCCACAGTGGTTTGCTTCGGGTTGGGGCTGTCGGTGGGCAGCA
>CAIPBN010000883.1 GCA_903863315.1 uncultured Verrucomicrobiota bacterium
GCTGACTGCAAACTCAATGCACTTGATGGCGTCGATGCTCTTACCTCCATTCGCCCCTCCGAGAAATTTACATCCCATCAACTTCACGTTCCAAGCAACTCCAACGTGACCGTTGGCATCGTTCGCCACCGCCCCAATGGTGCCAGCAACATGGGTTCCGTGTCCGTTGTCATCCATCGGATCCCCGGAGTCGGTGATCGCGTTAATCCCGAACACGTTGTCTACGTAACCGTCGCCGTCATCGTCAATACCGTTGCCCGGAATCTCACCAGGATTGCGCCACATGTTGGGAGCCAGGTCGCGGTGCGTGTAGCGAATGCCGGTGTCAATCACGGCCACAATCACACCCGGTGAGCCGGTCGAGACATTCCACGCCTGCACCGCGCCGATGTCCGCGCCCGCCACTCCGCCGCCGTGCGGGCTGGGATACTCGATGCAATTTCGGCCCACGGTCGCGGCGTCGAGTTGCTGGAGAAACCGGTCGGGCTGTAGACGCAGACGGTAGCGTTGGCGGAAATAGGTCCGCAGGCAGCGCCAGGCGATGTCCTCGGCACGAACGACAATGCCGGAGTCCGCGTAGCGATACCGGCCCGGGAGGGGCAGCCCGACCGGCCGCCAGCGCTCGAAGTATTCGCCACCATAGCCGGCCTCCGTCCGGGCGTCGGGCGCGTGCTCCTCGCGCACCAGCAGGAATCCGCGCACCCGGGCATCACGCTTAACCGGCAGGCCGGAGATGCAGCACACCGTTGGCCAGTCGGTCGGCTGGCCCCGGTCCTCCCGGATGGCCTTGCGCTCGATGCGCCGAGCATCCGCCCACCGGTGGCGATACAGCTCCTCGATGATGCGTCGTCCTTGTGGCCTTTGAGATCGTTCTCGATCTCGGAGGCAAGCTGGCGGTGACGTTTGGCGCACGCCTTCAACGCAAACTTCTTGGTGATTTTGCGGCGAAGAAGTTCCAACACTTCCGTGCGCATAAACGCGGCGGAGGCGGCGGCGAACTCCTTCTCAGTTACCGCCACTCTGATTAACTGATCCACTGCGTCGGCAAGCTCCGACTTGGTCAGCAGCTTGACCTGCTTCGATGAAGCCGTCTCGCGCTGGGCGACGGCTGGAGTTAAGGTTGCTTTCATAGTTTGTCTTTGTCCGAAGCCGGCGAAGTGCCGCACGAAACCCACGACGCACACGCGCCACAGGCGCGGTCTCCTGCCGACACTTCGCAGCCTAGGTTCAATCCCCTTCAATGGTTTCCCCGCCAACTTCGACTTGGCGGAGTGGGGTTGCAGGCCCGCGCTTCGTAGCACAGGCCTGCATGACTTCCTCACCTTTTTCCGGCAACCGCCTGCGGCGAAACACCAGGCCAGCCACCCAAAGTTCCCGTCCACCGCCAAGCACAGGGGTTCGTAATCAACCCCGCGCGGGTCGAAGACGAAGCTGGTGCTGGCGGAGCGGGCGGTGGGTCCGGTCGTCGCGAGCTTGCCCCCCGGCTGGAGATAGAACGGCGTGGGCCGCGTCCGCGCGAGCGGCCACTCCTTTTCGTCGCGCCAGTAGCCGCCGTGGTTGAGGCGTCCTTCCTGGGTCTTGGTCCCGTCGCCGGTGCCCATGGCGAAGAGGCCCACTTTGGTCGCGAAGGGGGCGGCCTTCCCGACGGTGTTGGCCGCGCCTTTGAGATGGACGCTGGACAGTATCAAGATGCCGACTCCTTCACTTCTGGAATTGTCACCCCTTGACCTCCCCGACTCATTTACCTCCTACCTGAAGTTCCCCTTCTTCACCGCAGTCAATCAGCCCGACACCAATGCCTCGCAACCTCCCAACCCGCCGCCAGTGGCTCGCGCAAGTCACCCTCGGCAACGCCGCGCTGGCGGTCACGCGACTTACCCCCGCGACCTTTGCCGCCGCCGCTCCCGCGCCGCTCGAACTCGGCTCCCGCCTCGAACTGTTTCTCGACCGGTATCTGATTGACCGGCTGACCGGTGCCACCCTCCGTCTCCAGGCACCTGTAAAAATGCCTCGGCCCCGCAGCCCCCTCATCGGCGCTTACACAACGGTCATCAAGGACGGCGCCCGTTTCCACGCCGTCTTTCGCAGCTACAACCCGACCTACAAGGGCAAGCAATACGACGGCAATCCCGGCGAGATGACCTGTTACGCCGAGAGCACGGACGGCCACGAGTGGACCCAGCCCAAGCTCGGTCTGGTCGAGGTGAACGGCAGCCGCGACAACAATGTCATCCTGCGCGCCTCGCCCTTCTCGACCAACTTCTCGCCCTTCCTCGACGCGCGTCCCGGCGTCCCGGCGGACCAGCGTTTCAAAGCCACCGCCGGTCTCGCGGACAGCGCGGTGAAGGAAGCCCAACGCACGCAACCGGGCGAAGCCGCCGGCCTCAAGGGCGGGCTCTACACCTTTGTTTCGCCCGACTGCATTCGCTGGCGGCCGCTGTCGCCCGCGCCGGTCATCACCATGACGGACTTCGCGTTTGATTCGCAGAACGTGTCGTTCTGGTCGCCCGCCGAGAACCTGTATGTCTGCTATTTCCGCTCGTGGAAAGACGGCCTGCGGTCGGTCAGCCGCGCGACCTCCCCGGATTTTCTTACGTGGTCCCCGCCCGTGGCGCTCGCCCCGAACCTCCCCGGCGAACACCTTTACACCAGCCAGACGCATCCCTACTTTCGCGCGCCGCATCTCTACGTCGCGCTGCCGACGCGGTTTCATCCCGGTCGTGGCGACAGC
>CAIPBN010000884.1 GCA_903863315.1 uncultured Verrucomicrobiota bacterium
CCTCCCGAACCGGCCCAACTGATATACAGGCAGGAGCGGAGCACCCAGAAGGCATCAAGCATGCAGTCAACTCGAACAACGCCTTCTTTACCAAAAAGCCGCGGATCGAGATTGAAGCACGACGCCTGAACGTCTCAACGAATTTGCCTGCCACCCAGCCTAACAATCAAAGTTGGTTCATGGACGGACCGTCACATCCGGAAGCCAAAACGAACGTGTTCTGTCTGGGCGCTAGAAGTGTGCAAATCGTTTCTCGAAGGCCCGTCAACGAATCAGCAATCTACCAGCGCTTGGCTGAACAAGCAGTGATAGACGAACGAACCGCTGAACGGGCAGCGGCGTTGAGATTGAAAGCCGAAGCATTGGTCGAGGGTATGAACTCGAATCAAGTGTTTCTGGCGCTGGGAACCGTGCCCTCGCGTCACGCCACCCTCCGGGGCAAGGAGTTCTCTTCCTATTCGTCTCATCCGGCCAAGACGACCACCGATCTGCACGACCGTTTCCCCATCCTCTACCTCACTTTTGACTATGATGGAAAGCTTGCAACGTGGCGTTTCAGCTCTCGTTGAGCCTTAGTTTCCATTCGGCCTGCACCACCCCGCAGGCAATCCCGTCGGCCACTGATCACGCGGCTCCCAGCCGAGCAGTTCCTTCGTCAGCGACAGGTCAAAGTGCGTCACACTCAACGGCCGGCTGGTCGCGTTGACGGCGGCGAAGCGGATGGAGAGCGGCGCTTTCACGGCGGCGTGGAAGAAGCGGCCGACATCGCCGGGGCTGAAATAGACATCCTTCGCACAGGCCAGCCCGGCGAATTCCCGCTCCTGATCCGGACGCGGGCACCAGCCCAGGCGACCGGCGATGACGCTGAGGCCGTGCAGTTCCGCGTAGCTCTGACCGATGGACTCGGCGAACACCTTCGCCGCCGCATACCAGTAGCGCGGCGTCAGCGGGTCCGAAGGCCGGATGGGCGGTCCGCCGCGCTCGCGCTGCCACCAGTTCACCTGGCCGCTGCTCGCAAGCACGAGCCGCTTCGCCCCGGCGAGGCGCGTCGCTTCCATCAGGTGGTGAATGCCCACAATGTTGTTGGGCAGAATGTCCGACATGAAGTCCGCGTCGTCGGGGGTGGCGGCCAGATGCACCACGGCGTGCGCCCCCTCGGCGGCACGGCGGACGGCTTCGGCATCGGTGAGATTGCCAACGTGCGCGTCGAGGAGGCCGGGGGTGGGCACACGGTCAAAGCCGCGCACGCGTTCCCCACGGGCGAGCAGTTCGTTGACGACGGCCTGACCGACGCGTCCGGCGGAACCGGTGACAAGGATGAGTTCGGAGGGCATTGGCGGAGCAGGATTAAGATTATGATTACGAGCAGGAGCGCTCAGTAACGCAGGTGCAGACTCAGGCCGATGGCGTGGAGGTCGAAGAGATTGTGCGCCTCGTAGCGGTAGGTGGGCTGCAAACTGAAGCGCTCGTTGAAGCCGTATTTCAAGTCCACGCCCACGCTCTGGAAGTTCTTCTCGCCGATGAGCCCCTTGATGAGCTGCGAGGCGTTCTCCTCGCCCATCGCATAGCTCAGGCTGGTGGAGGAAAGCGGCGTGAACTGCCACGTCGTGCTGATGAGGCCGGCAAAGCCCGTGTTGACGCGCCCGCCCTTCGGCTCGGTGTGCGTGACATACATCCGCAGCTGCGAGGACCACTGCGGATGCCACTGCCAGGTCACCCCGGGGATGATTTGCAGCACCGGCTCGTCGGCAAATTGCAGATGGCTCACGCCGAGGCTCGCGGAAACCTCCTCGCTGAGCAGGTATTCGGTCCGCGCGCCGAGCCGCCAGCGCGGGATGAAGCCGCCGTTGAGCGCGCCACCGGCTTCGAGACCGACAATCCAGCTCGGCGTGACGTGCGTGTTCCAGCCCAGCAGGATCTGGTTTGCCGTCGCGCCGAAGCGGGAGATGGTGCGGAACTCGCCGGAAACCGTCATGCCCAGTTGCTGCCGCCAATACGCGGCCAGATACCCCTCGTGCCACTCCTGCAAACGCGCGCCCGCGCCGCTGGTGTCCTGCAACGTCGCAAACTCATAGCCGGTGCTCACCCCGATGAACGTGGCATCGGACGCGCGCCCCTGCTTGCCGAGCTTTGCCTGGGCGGCTTCCTGCAGGTCGGGGCTGGGCGCGGCCGGCACGCGCAGGACCGCGCGCTGCAGGGGCTCGCCCGTATGCCGGCGGAGCAGGCGGAGGACCTCGCCGCTGAGGTCCGGCGCGAGCGGGTCGAGCAAGGACTGGAGCGCCGGCACGTTCACCTCGCCCCCGTGGGCGTCCGCCCACTTCTGCGCCCAGAGTTCCGGCCAGGCATCCGCCGGTTGCGCGCGCTGATAGGCCCGCAGCACGCCGGTGAAGGTGGCGGCATCCTTCTCGCGGAAGGCAATCTTCAGCCGCTCGCGATACACCAGCGCGGAACCGGGCGCGACCCGCTGAGCCGCATCCAGCGCCTGCCACGCGCGGTTCAGATCGCCCCGCGACTGCGCGACCTCCGCAATGCCAATCCAGCCGGGCACCGACTCCGGATTGCGCGCCACGACGTCCTCGTAGAAGGCAAGGCTGTCGCGCGGCTTGCCCTGCTGCCGGGCCAGCCGGGCCAGGCCCAGAACGGCCTCGTCGCGGTCGGGAGCCAGTTGGGCCGCGCGCTCCAGATAAGTCCGCGCCTCGCGGGACTTGCCGGCGGTGGTGAAGACTTCCCCGGCGGCGACCTGCGCATTGTAGTCGCGGGCGTGCGCCTCGGCGTAGCTGGCAATGAGGTTCAAACCCTCGTCCGCCTGCCCGCGCGCAATCAGGCGCTGCGCCTGAAACGTGGCCTGACGCTGACGCACATCCGCATCCGTCGTGCGGCGGCTGGAGAGGGCGAAGGCCGCATCGTCATTGTCCACCGCCCCGTGAATCGTGGCGAGGAACAGGCCCACCTCGGCATCCTGCCGGCCGCTGCGCCGGTCCAAATCCGCCGCCTGCCGGTAAGCCGACGAGGCGCGGCCCGCCGCCAGCAGCGCGCGCTGGAAGCCCACCTGCGCGGCGAGATTCTCCCCGCCGGCGAAGTTGATGGAGTTCGCATAGGCAGTTTGCGCCTCGCGCCAGTCGCCCCGCCAAAGCCAGGTGTTGCCCAGCCCTTCCGCCGCCATGGCGTTGCCCGGCCCCTCCTGCAAGATCCGCCGGTAAAGACCGCCGGCCGTGGCCGTCCGCCCCAGCCACGCAAGGTATTGCGCCTCCATGAGGCGGTATTCGACATCGTTCGGGTTCGCCCGGCGCAGCTCGCGCACCCCCGCCAGCGCCTCGCCCAAACGACCCAGCCGCGCCATCACCTCGGTCCGCTGCCGCAGGGTTTCGGGAGCAACGGTGGCACCGGGAGCCGACCGCTGCCGCGAAGTATCAGCGGCAACGACCGGAACCGTCTTCGCCGGACGTGGCTCGGGAGCCGGACTGGCTTGGGGGCCGCCAACCGGCTGCCACTGCGGGCCACCCACCTGTGCGGAAAGCTGGGTGTTCAGTTGGAGCAGCAACGCCAGAACCCAGCCCGACCAGCCGGGCATCGCCCGTTGTCCGTGGTGCCGCCTGACGGGGAAACCCGCAGCCCGGGAACGGCGCCTGCGGGGAGTTGGGCCAGCGGTGTCGCGTTGCAAACGTGGCATGATCGCTCCCGCAATTCCGACATCGCGCAGAGCGCCACGACGCTACCAACGAGCCGGGAGCAGGCAAGCCGAAAGCCCCGGTGCCGCGATGGCCAGCCAACCGTTCAACCCGCATTCCGAAGTTCAGCCGCGAAAGGGCGCAAGGAACACAAAGAACCGAGTCGGGAATGACTGGTGCTCGGAAAAAAATCGCACCGCCCCATCCTTGTGCCAGCCACTCGGCTTTGTGCTCTTTGCGCCCTTTCGCGGCCATTGTTGTTCGGAGTTTGCGTTCAAGCCAGTCGCCTCCCCCACCTCGCCGCCACAGGCCACAGCCCGGGCGCAGTATTCGGCTTTCCTCCGGGCGGGGGCGGTGGCTACATGTCAGCCATGATTTGCCTGCAAGCCAGTCTCCGTCTCACGCCCATCATGAAGCTCCGTTTACTCCTCGCCCTCAGTCTCGTCATCACCTCCACGACCTTCGCCGCCGACCTGCCGGCCATCCCCGGCAAGTCCATTGCCAAGAAGAAGGAACTGCTCTTCGCCGAGGACTTCCAAGGGGCCGAGCCGGCCAAGGTCTGGCACCGGGTCGTTCCCACCTTCGTCGTCGAGAACGGCGTGCTCAAGGGCACGCAGACCCGCGACAAGGACGTTCCCTCCGCCGATGGCAAGTCCGTCATCCGCGCCCACGCCGCCGTGCATGGTTTGGAGATTCCCACC
>CAIPBN010000885.1 GCA_903863315.1 uncultured Verrucomicrobiota bacterium
GAGCAGGTGAAGCCGGGTGCGGGACTGAAGGAATCCAAGGAGGCAGTGGAGCAACTTGAAGCCGGGCTGCGCGCACAGCACCCGGAGAAATTCACGGCGAAAGCCAAGTCCGGTTGCGCGGCGGTTTTGGCGATGCTTGCCGTCGTGGTGTTGGTTTGGATGCGCTTTTGACATGACTCCCACTGAACTTGCCGAGCGCCTCGCCTTGCCGAACCCACCGCTGCTTCTGGATGTGCGGCAGCCGGAGGAGTTCGCCATTGTGGCGTTGCCGGGCGCGAAGTTGATTCCGCTGAACGAGCTGCCGGAGCGCGTCGGGGAACTGGCGGGCTGGCGGGAGCAAGAGGTCGTTGTTTGTTGCCACCACGGGGTGCGCAGCGCGCACGCGATTGGCTGGCTGCGGCATCAGGGCTTTGTGAACTTGCACAACTTGACGGGCGGCGTTGACCGGTGGTCGGTCGAGGTGGATCCGAATGCACCGCGCTATTGAGGCGTCTGCCAACGGCCCCGAAAAAGACGCAGACGTAGTTTCCGCTTCTTTTTGAACGGCATTGCTTTAGAAAAAGGCCATGAGTGAACGGCGGGCGCGAATTCGTCGCGCGACCAAAGAGACACAAATCAGTCTCGACCTGAATGTGGATGGCACCGGGAAGTCCGCCATCCGCACCGGCGTGCCGTTCTTCGACCACATGCTGACGCTGTTCGCAAAGCACGCGGTCGTGGACCTCAAGCTGCGCTGCAAGGGCGACTTGGAGGTGGATGCGCATCACACGGTGGAGGATTGCGGCATCGCGCTGGGGCAGGCGTTCGTGCAGGCCCTCGGGGACAAGAAGGGCATCCGCCGCTACGGGACGGGCTTCGACCCGAGGAATCCATTCACCGGTGAGGCACACGTGCCGATGGATGAGTGCCTGGCGCGCTGTGTGATTGATTTCAGTGGCCGGCCTTACCTCGTGTGGCGTGGGATGGATGACCTGTCGCAGAAGAAGATTTCCAAGTCGGAGCGGACGCAGGACATGTCGAGCGCGTTCCGGTTTGGGCTGGCGCGGGAGTTTTTTCAGGGCTTCGCGAACGAGGCCCGGTGCAACCTGCATTTGGAGCTGCTCTATGGCGGTGAGCCGCATCATGTGGTAGAAGGGCTGTTCAAGGCATTTGCCAAGGCGACGGACTTCGCCTGCCAGCGGGACGCACGAATTGCTGGTCAAATCCCGAGCACCAAGGGCAAGCTGTAGCAGATGGCCAAGCCGCTGGACCATAAGACCGCTACGGATGTCGAGCTGGTTGCCGCCTCGCAGGCCGGCGACATGGTCGCGTTCGAGGAGTTGGTGGCCAGGCATCGCGACAAGATCTACGCGCGCGCCTTCAGCATGATGCGCAACGAGGAGGAGGCAATCGATCTGGCGCAGGAGGCGTGGGTCAAGGCATGGCAGCGGCTCAAGCAGTTTCAGGGTGATTCCAGCTTCGCAACTTGGATGACCCGGATCGTGATCAACCTGTGCCTGGACCAGCTTAGACGGCAGAAAAGGACGCGTGCGGAATCCATCGAGCAACTGGATGAAGAGCTTGGCGGGGTGGAACGTCAGATGCCGGTAGTTGCGTCAAACCCGACGGAAGGACTGGAACGAGCCGAGCTCCGCAAGCGGATAGATAAGGCGATGGTCCAGCTCTCTTACGAGCACCGCACCGTGTTGATTCTGCATGAATTTGAAGAGATGGAATACAAGCAGATCGCGAAGGTGATGAATTGCTCCATCGGGACCGTGATGTCCCGGCTGTTTTACGCGCGGCGGCGGTTGGCGTCGCTGTTGCAAAGTTTGAAGAAAGAACAACAAAGTTGAAATTGAGGCAGTTATGAACATCGAATTGAAGTTGCAGGCGCTGGTGGATGGTGAGCTCGACGCGCGCGAGGTGCGCGAAGTTGAGGCGTTGCTGGCCCGGGATGAATTTGCGTCTTTGCTGGTGCAGGAGCTGAAGTGGACCAAGTCTGCGGTCCGCCACAGTGAGGCTGGGGTGGCCCTGCCGGAGACCCGTGAGTTTTTCTGGAGCAAGGTCGAGCGCGGCATCGCCGCCGAAGCCCGCAACCAGGCAGCCCCTGCGGCTTCAGTTGCCCCAGCATGGTGGACCAAGCTGCTCTTCCCAGCCTCTGGGTTGGCGGCGATGGTTGCAGTGCTGTTTGTAATGAGCGGCCCCCGTTCAAGTTCGGATGACGCATTGAACGAGAATGTCGCCGAGGACATCAACGCTTACAGCTTTCACTCCGAAGCTGAAAAGATGTCCGTGGTGTATGTCTCCGACGAAAACGCCGATTTCAGCCCCGTGGGTCAGGAAGTAAAGAATGAGACTGAAGCCGAAAAGTAGCCGGATGTTCCTGCGCGCTCTGCTGATTCTAATGGTTGTTTCAGCATGGGGGTGGCAGGTGGCAACCGCTACGGCGGCACCAGAAGCCAAGGTTCAGGCAATTCTTGTTTGGGGAACCGACGAGATAAAGCCGGACAACAAGAGTCTTAAGCAGCTTGATGGCAAGCTGCATGAGAAGCTGGCCAAGGTCTTCAAGTGGCAGCACTACTTTGAGGTCAGCCGTAAGAGCAGCGATCTGCCTGCTGGCAAGTCGCAAGGCCTGAAGTTGAGTGAAGAATGTTCTGTGGAGATCAAAGTGCTGCCGGAAAACGTCGCTGAGGTGAAGCTGATCGGCAAAGGCAAGACATTGGTCACACGCCGTCATTCCTTGGCCAAAGCGGAGGCGTTGGTGCTGGCGGGTGATGACCGGAACAACAACGCTTGGTTCGTGGTGTTGAACTTCAATTAGTTCTAAGCCGCTTTGGACAGATGGGGGCCTCTGCGTTGTCTTGCCTGTCTTGTGGACTTGAATCTTCGGCCCCTTTGGTTTTTTCCATTGCCCTCAATAGCTAGATTCAAGGTTATCTAGCTACCCAACTAATGGTGGTTTGGTCTTCGATGGCCGTAAATAATCATTGTCGGGATTCTACTGGGGCGGTAGCCTTTTGGCCGTCGCGCAACCGGGTTTTAAGCCTGCTCCTTGGTCTTTTTTAGCGGAGTCAAACCTGACGCGCTTTGTGTAATCATGTCCGCTGAACCCCAGACCTACGACGCTTCAAAACTAAGCCAGCTCAAGGGCCTCGAAGCCGTTCGCAAGAAGCCCGGCATGTATATCGGCGGCACCGACGAGCGCGCGCTGCATCACTGTGTTTCCGAGGTGCTGGATAACTCCGTGGACGAGCATCTCGCGGGGCATTGTGATCGGATTGATGTGACGCTGCACCTCGACGGATCCATCTCCATCCGTGACAATGGGCGCGGTATCCCGGTGGACATCAACAAGGACAGCGGCTTGCCTGGCGTGGAGCTCGTGCTCACGACGCTGCATTCCGGCGGCAAATACGGGCAGGGCGGCTATAAGTTCTCCGGCGGAACACACGGGGTGGGGGCGAAATGCGTGAACGCGGTGAGCGAGTGGTTTGAGGTCGAGGTGTCGCGCGGCGGCGAAGTGCACCACATGGAATTCGAGCGTGGCAAGACGATGAAAAAGCTCGAAGTCATCGGGAAGGCCAAGGGCACGGGCACCCTGATCACGTTCAAGCCCGATCCGGAGATCTTCCGCGACACCACGGAGTTCAAGACCGAGATCATTTCGCAGCGGCTGCGCGAGCTGGCTTTCCTGAACAGCGGGCTGGAAATTTCCTTCCTCGACGAGCGCAAGCAGAGCGGGAGCACCGAGCGGGAGGTTTATTACTACAAGGACGGCGTTGAGGAGTTTGTGAAGCAGCTCAACAAGAGCAAGGCCGCGCTGCACCCCAAGGTCATCAGCGTGCGCAAGGAACAGAAGCTCACCACGTCGGAGAAGGAGATCGAGGTTCACGTCGAGGTCGTGCTGCAATACAACGACAGCTACAACGATCAGGTTCTTTGCTACACCAACACGATTCACAACCCGGACGGTGGCACACATTTGTCCGGCTTCCGTAGCGCATTGACGCGGGCCATCAACCAATACGCAAAGTCCAACGAGCTGCTAAAGGACAAGGATCCGCAGATCACCGGCGATGATGTGCGCGAAGGTTTGACCGCCGTCATATCGGTGAAGCACAGCGATCCGAAGTTCGAATCGCAGACCAAGGTGAAGCTCCTCTCGCCCGAGGTGGATGGCATTGTCGGCTCGGTGACGTATGAAGGGTTGATGAGCTACTTCGATGCGAATCCGCCAATCGCCAAGCGCATCGTGGACAAGGGACTAACCGCAGCCCGCGCCCGCGAGGCCGCGCGCAAGGCCCGTGAGGCTGTCCGCAAGACCGCGCTCACCGGTGGGGGGTTGCCGGGCAAGCTCGCCGACTGTTCCGACCGCGACCCGGTGAACACCGAGCTTTACATCGTCGAGGGCGACTCGGCCGGTGGCTCTGCCAAGCAAGGCCGCGACCGGAAGTTTCAGGCCATTCTTCCGATTCGTGGCAAGCTCATCAACGTGGAGAAGGCGCGTCTGGACAAGGTGCTTCAAAACAACGAAATCCGGACGATGATCACTGCCATCGGCACGGGCATTGGCGATGGGGAAGGTGAGGGCGCGTTCGACTTGAACAAGCTCCGCTACCACAAAATCATCATCATGACGGACGCCGACGTGGATGGTTCGCACATCCGCACGCTGCTGCTCACGTTCTTCTACCGGCAGATGACACAGCTCGTGAAACAGGGCTACGTTTACATCGCACAACCGCCGCTTTACTCCGTCACGCGCAAGAAGCGCACGGACTACGTGGACGACGACAACCAGCTCAACCGCATCCTGCTGCAAAACGGCACGGAGGAAGTGCGCTTGAAGAACCTGGCTGATGGGCGCGAGTTCACGCCCAAGCAACTGGAGGAAATTCTCACACTGCTCGAGTCGCTCGACAAATACGCCACATTCATCCGGCGGCAGGGCGGGGACTTCGCGGACTACGTCGAGAAGCGCGGTGCGGACCAGTCGTTCCCAGTCTACCTCATCAAGGTGCGCGAGGGCAATGAGGAGACCGTCCACTACTTCGAGAACCTTGCCGCCGTCGAGCAGTTCAAGCTGGAGAATCCCGACCTCTACGGCGAAGGCGAAGCGCGTGAGAAGGCCGAAAAGTCCCGCACGCAGTCGCGTCGCGCGGTGGGCGCGGACTTGCACCTGGAGAGCAAGGCCATCGGCGAGCTGCTTTCTAAACTGCAGAAGAAGGGGCTGGCCGTGGACCACTACGCCGCTCAGGACGCGCCGCTCTTCGAGCTGACCGAAGGTGAAGGGGAACGCGCGACGGTGAAACCGCTTTTTTCCATTCCCGAAATCCTTGAGGGCGTGAAGACCGTCGGGAAGAAGGGCATGCAGATTTACCGCTTCAAGGGCTTGGGCGAAATGGACGCGAAGGAGCTCTTCGAGACCACGATGAACCCGACCAAGCGCAAGCTCCTGCGCATTGATCTGACCGATGCCGTCGAGGCCGAGGAGATGTTCGTGCGACTCATGGGCGACGAGGTCGAGCCGCGCCGCCAGTTTATCGAGGACAACGCGCTCAACGTCCGCAACCTCGACGTGTAACCAGTTTTTAGCGATCTCGCACCGCTCCGCCAACATGCCCGAAGAAATCCCTCCGACACCACCTGCGCAGGCCGGTTCCGCCTACACGCAGGGCGAGAAGATCACCAAGATCAACGTCGCCGACGAGATCAAGAACTCGTTCCTCGACTACTCGATGTCCGTGATCATCTCGCGCGCGTTGCCTGACGTGCGCGACGGCCTCAAGCCCTCGCAGCGCCGCATCCTCTACGCGATGCACGAGCTGTCGCTCTTCCCCGGGCGTAAGCACTACAAGTGCGCCAAAATCTGCGGTGACACCTCCGGCAATTACCACCCGCACGGCGAAGCCGTCATCTACCCCACGCTCGTCCACATGGCCCAGCCGTGGGTGATGCGCGAGAAGCTTGTGGACGGTAAAGGCAACTTCGGTTCCGTCGAGGCCGACCCGCCTGCCGCGATGCGTTACACCGAGGCTCGGCTCACGCACCTCGGCGCAGCGCTGATGCAGGACATGGACCGGGACACGGTTGACTTCGTCCCGAACTACGACGAGCGCATGACGGAGCCGACCGTCTTCCCGGCGGCCTTCCCGAACCTGCTTGTCAACGGCGGCACCGGCATCGCCGTTGGCATGGCCACGAACATGCCGCCGCACAACCTCGGCGAGGTCGTCGATGCGGTTTGCGCGCAGATCGACAATCCGGCGATCACCACGCCGGAGCTCATGGCGCACATCAAAGGCCCCGATTTCCCGACGGGATGCACCATCATGGGCACAACGGGCATCCGTGAATACATGGAAACCGGCCACGGCAGCGTGCGTATCCGCGGTCAGGCTGAGATCGTCGAAAATGGCAATCGCGAGCAAATCGTCATCACCGAGATCCCCTACAACGTGAACCGCGCGGAGCTCGAAAAGAAGATCGCCGAGCTCGCGAAC
>CAIPBN010000886.1 GCA_903863315.1 uncultured Verrucomicrobiota bacterium
CGTAGGTCGGCTGGTCGGCGTGCAGGAAGGTGAGGCTGGACAAGCCCGCGCGCTGGCCCCGCAGGCGTCCTGCAAACCAGGTCTCCAGCTCAAACCGCTCCCCGTCCAGCGACACCAACTGGCCCTCTACCTCGTCCCCGCCCGCCAGCCGGAGGCGGCAGAGCGGCGCATGGTTGGTGGGAGGCTGCGGGGCGGCGCTGGAAAACTGGATGGCGTTGAGATTGCTCGTGCTGAACTCCAGTGGTTGCCGGGCATTCGGGTGCTTCCACACCAGCACGTCCGCACGCGCGGAAAGCAGTTCGCCGCGCAGGAAGGAGCCGTCGAGGAACGAGACCGTGGCGGGCGGCAGGTTGGTGGCGAGCAGCGGCGCAGCCGAGAGCAAGGTGCCCAAGGCCAGGCTGGTGCCGACGCTGGACTTCCGACTTTGAACCCTCGAGGCCGGGCTGTTGGACGTTGAACGTTGAACGCTGAACGTTGAACGCTCTCCGGTTTCAGCCTGGAGCAGCCTACCGCTCATAAATCGGCAGGAACCGGTAGTTCAACGCCAGGGAGAGCAACGAGGCCGCCGTGCCGAACGCGGGGCCAAAGGAGCCTTCCCAGCTTCCGTCCTGGCTCTGGGTGGCCGCGAGGGTCTTGATGTTCGCCCCGTTCCACTTGCGCCACCCGTCGGGGGACGCGTGGAAGTAAGCCTGCGCGGCGTAGTAGAGGTAGTATTGCTGGTAGTGCGACTCGCTGCCGGCGTTCTGGAGATACTGCCACGCGCCCTTGAACTCGGCGGAGTCCTTCTGCTTGGCCAGCGCCAGCACCAGCACACCGATGGCGCAGCGCGCGGCATTCGGTCCGCTCGCGCTGGTGTAGCCGTAGCCGCCCTCGGGCGTGCGGCAACTGGTGAAATACTTGAGCCCGCGCTGAATGGCCTCCTCCGGCACGGCCAGTCCGGCGTTGCGCGCGGCGAACATCGCCACCATCTGCGCGCCGCTCACCGTCGTGTCCGCGTCCGAGCTGTCGGGGGAATAGCGCCAGCCGCCGAGCGGGTTGCGTGCCTGCGAGGCGATGATGAGGTTGATGGCGCGTTGCAGCGCGGGCCCCAGGCGGGCGTCATCCACCGCGCCGTAGGCCTCCGCGAGCGCGAGGGTGCCGAAGCCGTGGTTATACATGGAATTGCCCATGTAACCCGTTTCGGGATTTTGCAGTTTGAGCAGCGCGTTCAACGCCCGCTTGATGGGCAGGGCGTAGGGACCGACGTTCGGATCGTCGCCGTGCGCGAGCATCGCCACGATGCACAAGCCCAGCACGCCCGGCTGCCGGCCGTAGGTGTCCGCCCACATGCCATCCTCGCCCTGCTGCTTGGCGAGGTAGCGCAGCCCCTTCACATACATCGCGTCGATGACGGCGGTGCTGGCCTCGGACTTTTCAATGAAAAGCTGCTGGGCGGAGGCAGCGGGTGTGAAGCACCCAACCCCAAACCCTAAGCACCAAAGCAGCACCAAGCTCCAAGCGCCGAGTGAACGCCCTGCGGAAATTGCGGAGCTACCAGGCAGCAGCCTGAAAGGCTGCCGGAACTTAGCCGGGGGCAGCGCCCCCGGTTGATGACCAGTGAATGGAACCCGCCCTGAAGGGGCGGCGGAAATTGCATCGCAAGGCTCCGTCGTCCCTCTGAGACGAACCAAGGTGTTGAACTCTGACCGGGGGCGTTGCC
>CAIPBN010000887.1 GCA_903863315.1 uncultured Verrucomicrobiota bacterium
ACCGACGTGCATGGGCAGGTGGTGAAGGGGATTCTCGCCTGAATCCTAGCTGACCCGCGCCGTCCATTTTCCATGCTGCTCGTCCAGAACGGTCGCTCGTCGTTCACCTGCCAGGGTGTGTCGCGGCGGTCGGCGTTGAAGGCGGGGTTTCTCGGCGCGCTGGGCTTGAGTTCGGCGGACTTGCTGCGGTTGCAGGCGCAGGGCGCGGCGAAGCGGAAGAACAAGTCGGTCATCCTCCTCTGGCTCGATGGCGGGCCGAGTCATCTGGAGACTTACGACCCCAAGCCCGAGGCGACCAGCGCGTATCGCGGGCCATGGGGCGCAATGGAGACGAACGTCTCCGGCATCCGCATCTCAGAGCAGCTCCCGCTGCACGCGAAGCACGCGGACAAGATGGTTTTCCTCCGCTCGGTGCATCACAAAACAGGCGACCACTTCGCAGGCGCGCACTGGATGCTCACCGGCCGCTTCGGATCGACCACGGCCGACAAGGAGCAGAAGTATCCGTCCCTCGGCTCCATCGTGTCGCGCACGCGCGGGCCGAACGCACCGGGCGTGCCGGCTTACGTCGGCCTGCCGGCAGCGCAGAGCGTGTATCTCTTCCCCGGCTACCAGGGCGCGGCATATCTGGGACCGGCGTTCAATCCGTTCGACGTGAACACGGCGCAGAAATATCTCGCCGCGAGCCACACAGGGCCGGTGCAGAAACCGCATTGCCTGGAGAACTTCACCGGCGACGTGGCGCGCACGCAGTCACGGGTGGACCTGCTCACGCAACTCGACAGCTTTCGGCGCGATCTGGACCGGGGACGGTTGATGGATGCGATGGACCGTTACCAGCAGCAGGCGGTGGACATGGTCACGGGCAACCGCGCGCGCGAGGCGTTCGACATCGAGCACGAAGACGCCAAAACAAGGGATCGTTACGGGCGCGGACCGTGGGGGCATTACACCTTGCTGGCGCGGCGGCTGGTCGAATCAGGCGTGAGCTTTGTCACCGTGGACATGCCGCATTGGGATGACCATTCAGGCATCGCCAAGGGCCATGGCTACAAGCTCCCTGTGTTGGACCGCGCGGTGGCGTCGCTGCTGGAAGACTTGGGCGAGCGCGGGATGTTGAACGACGTGATGGTGATGGTGATGGGCGAGTTCGGGCGCACTCCGAAAATCAACGAAGGCCAGCCGGGCATCCCGGTTCCGGGCCGCGACCACTGGGGCGATGTTTTCTCGGTGATGCTGGCGGGCGGCGGCTTGAAGACCGGCCAGGTCATCGGTGCTTCAAGCGTGAATGGCGAGTTTCCGGTCGAACGTCCGCTGACGCCCGGTGATGTGCTGGCGACGGTTTACCACTTCCTCGGCATTGACCCCGAGCACACTTTCAACGACTTCACGGGACGACCGGTGCCCATCCTCGATGGCGGGCAGGCGATCCGGGAGATCATTTGAGAAACGCCTGTGCGCCTGGACACCCTGTCCGGTCAGCCCGCGCACATGAGACCAAAAGGCCAAAGGCTCCCACCAACCTCAACCAGGCATCAGGCCAGATCGGTCTTGCCCATCAGGTAGCGGTCGCACTCCCGCGCAGCACCGCGGCCTTCGTTGAAGGCCCAGACGACGAGGCTCTGGCCGCGACGGCAGTCGCCGGCGGCGAAGACGTTCGGGAGGCTGGTTTGGAACTTGCCGTGCTCGGCCTTCACGTTGGAGCGCGGGTCGCGCTCGACGCCGAGGGCTTCGAGGAGCGGCTGTTCCGGTCCGAGGAAACCCATCGCGAGCAGGACGACTTGCGCGGGGACGACGCGCTCGGTGCCGGGGATGTTCTTCGGCACGAACTGGCCCTTGTCGTTCTTGGTCCACTCGATGTTCACGAGGTGGACGGCCTTGACGTTGCCGTCGGCGTCGCCCTCGAACTTCGTGGCGGTGGTGAGGTAGATGCGCGGGTCTTCGCCGAACTTCGCCTTTGCCTCTTCCTGGCCGTAGTCGAGCTTGTAGGTCTTGGGCCACTCGGGCCAGGGGTTGTCCTTCGCGCGGTCCTGTGGCGGCTTCGGAAGGATTTCCACCTGGACAAGGCTCTTGCATCCGTGGCGCATGGAGGTGCCCACGCAGTCCGTGCCCGTGTCGCCGCCGCCGATGACGACGACGTCCTTGCCAGCGGCGTTGATGGGCGGGGCCTGGCCGTCGAGGAGGGCTTTGGTGTTGCCGTGGAGGAATTCCATGGCGAAGTGGA
>CAIPBN010000888.1 GCA_903863315.1 uncultured Verrucomicrobiota bacterium
CCCGAAGAAGGATTGGAAGGGCTTCACTGACGAAGGCATTGCGACGAACTCGGCCAACTTCGAGGTTTCGCTCGACGGCCTACCCACCGCCGAAGCCAAAGCCAAAATCACCGCCTGGCTCGAAGCCAAAGGCCTCGGCCAGAAGACCATCAACTACAAGCTGCGCGACTGGCTCTTCAGCCGGCAGCGGTATTGGGGCGAGCCGTTCCCCATCGTCTGGCGGCGCGACGCCTCCGGCCAGCCGTATCACGAGGCGCTGCCCGAGAGCGCGCTGCCGTTGCTCCCGCCCGCGCTGACCGATTACAAGCCCACCGCCTCCGGCGAGCCGCCCCTGGCCCGCGCGAAGGACTGGGTGAACCTCCCAGACGGCGCGGTCCGCGAAGTGAACACCATGCCGCAATGGGCCGGGAGCTGCTGGTATTACCTGCGCTACCTCGATGCGAAGAATGGCAACGTCTTCGTGAGCAAGGAGGCGGAGAGCTACTGGATGGGTTCCGCCCTATTCCCTATCTCCCATTCCCCATCCCCTAAATCCACGCCGGGCGTGGATTTATACGTCGGCGGCACCGAGCACGCCGTGCTGCACCTGCTTTACGCGCGGTTCTGGCACAAGGTCCTCTTCGACCTTGGCCACGTCTCGACCGCCGAGCCGTTCTTCAAGCTCGTCAATCAGGGCCTCATCCTCGGCGAGGACGGGCAGAAGATGTCCAAGTCGCGCGGCAACGTGGTGAACCCCGACGACGTGCTGGTGGAATACGGCGCGGACGCCTTCCGCCTCTACGAGATGTTCATGGGCCCGCTCCAGGACACGAAGCCGTGGAACACCAAGGGCGTCGAAGGCGTGTATCGCTTCCTCGGGCGCGTCTGGCGGCTGTTCATCGAAGAGAAATCCGAGACCGCCTTCGAACAGGCGCAGACCGTCGCCACGCAGCCCGACGCCGACCTGCTCGACCACCTCGTGATGAACGCCGCGATTTCGGACGTTTCCGCCACGCCCGCGCAGCTCAAGGCGCTCCACGCGTGCATCAAAAAAGTCACCGAAGACCTCGACCATCTGCGCTTCAACACCGCGATCAGCGCGATGATGGTCTTCGTGAACGAGGCCAACGGCTGGCAGACGCGCCCGTTCGCCGTGATGCGGACCTTCCTGCAACTCCTCGCGCCCTTCGCGCCGCACTTGACCGAGGAGCTGTGGGCGCGACTGCACGCCGCGTTCGGCCAGCGCGCACCGTCCTTGAGCTACGCGGCGTGGCCGAGCTACGACCCGGCGCTGCTCGTCGAGAGCGAGATTGAGATTCCCGTGCAGGTGAACGGTAAGTTGCGCGATGTGATCCGGGTGGCGGCCGATGCCGACAACGCGACCATCGAAGCCGCAGCGAAGGCCGCTGAGAAGGTTCAGCCCTTCCTCGAAGGCAAGACGATCAAGAAGGTCATCATCCCGCCGAAGAAGAACATGGTGAGCCTGGTGGTCGGCTGAACCCGGCTCCTGCGGTGAACAGCGTGAAGGAGCGCAGCGGCTGCGCCACCGTTCCGGCTCAGTTCCAGTTCAAGTCTTCCGGCTGTTCGGACAGCAGCCGGTATTGCCAGCCCTTCTGCCGGACCAGCGAGGACCAGAGCTGCTTCTGGTCGGTCTGGAAGACCAGTTCGATGGTGGCGGGGTGCGTCAGCCAGGCACCGCGTGCCATTTCATCGTCAAGTTGTCCGGGGGACCAGCCGGCGTAGCCCGCGAAGACTTTGAGCTGCTGGGTGGGCGAGTAGGACTGCCCCAGGTCCAGCAGGTCATCGAGCGAGTGGGCGAGGTTGAGGTTGGGCAGGACGCTGGCCTCCGGCAGGAAGGCGTCGGCGTGCAGGTAGCTCAAGGCCTGCTCCTGCACGGGGCCGCCCAGGAAGAGCGGCTGTTCCTTGAGGGTGTCCGGCAAATCCGCGACGAGCGCCTCCCCGACCTTCTTGTCGGTCGGCCGGTTGACGATGAGACCGAAAGCCCCCTCACGGTCGTGCTGGCAAATCAGGACGACGCTGCGGTGGAAAAAGGAGCCCGCGAGCTTGCCGCCATCCAGCAGGAACTGGCCCTGTAGTGATTTGAATTTGCCCGCCATGCTGTGGGGCGAATCTGCAACACGCTTGCGGGGCTGACAACCCCGTTTATGCTGGCCGCATGAAAAGCCTCATCCTTCTCGGATTGCTCGCCGCCGGCCTGTTACTCACCGGCTGCAAAACCGACGCCGGCAGCCGGGAGTTCATCCCCGGCAAGGGCTGGATGCCGATGCGGAAGTGAGCCGGCTTCAGCGAACAATGTTCAGTCCGGTGCCGTGCGGGAGAGCTTCCCTGGCGAGGCCTTGGGAACCAGATCCCTGCCGACTAACGCCCGCTACTTGCTCCGCTTCGGACGGTTCATCGAGAGGATGCTCAGGCCGCGGAAGCAATTGCCGGAGCCACCGGTGATGACGCGTTTGACGGGCAGGCCGGTTTCGGGGTCCTTGGTGAGCGGTGCGTCCTTCATGCTTTGCTGCACCTCGAAGCGACGCGGCTTCTGCTTGGGATTCTTCGGGATGGTTTCGTAGATGTAAACAGCCATAAGGAATTCGTTGCTTGCCCTCAATGGACACGCAGCAGGCACCGACGTTCAAGCAGATTTCATCGCTCCGGCTTCAAACATCCGTCGGCTTGGTCAGGCCCGGCCCGCCACCCGCGACGTAGCCACGACTGACGCCGCTGGTCTCCGGGCTCACCCAAAACGCAAACAGCTTCCCGCGCCGCAGGCTGAAGCGGAACTTCACCGGTTTGCCGACCAGCGCCTTCAAGTCCGCCGCGCCCTGCCAGCGCACGGCAGACTTGGTCGAGTCACCGGTCACGGGCACGCAACTGGCCTTGGCGAACGGCGCAACGACCGTGCCGCGTTCGTCGAGCACCTCCACCCGTAGTTCGCCCGCCGGCGCAGCGAGATTCACGAACAGATGCTGGCCGCTAAAACGCACTGGCCGGGTGGTCAACGTGCCTTCCGTGTCGCCCGCGTCGAGCGACGCGAAGCCGTCGCGCCGCAGCGTCGCCAGACCCGTGCAACCATCGCCGTCGGGGAACTCCGGTGTTCCGCCCCGTCGCCCGCTCGCGTAGAAGAAGAGTTTGTCGCCGACGACCAGACACCCGCCGCCGGCCGACTGCACGTTGCCCCAGTTCCAATCACCCTTGCGTTCGGACAGGCCGAGGAACGGGCGGCGGTCCGGCCGGGTGAA
>CAIPBN010000889.1 GCA_903863315.1 uncultured Verrucomicrobiota bacterium
GCTCCACACGACCGCCGACGCGTTGAAGGCAGACCTCGCGTTGCAAGGCATCGAAGCCGACGAAGTTCCCGGCCTGCCCGACGCGTTGCGCTTGAAGGAGCGTCGCAAGCTCGGCAACTCGACCGCCTTCTGCAACGGCCTGTTCGAGATTCAGGACGCCGCGTCCCAACACGTCGCGCCGCTGCTGGAAGTGGAGCCGGGGCAGACGGTGATTGATGCGTGCTGCGGCGCGGGCGGCAAGACGCTGCATCTCGCGGCGTTGATGCGGAACAAGGGCCGCTTGCTCGCGCTGGATGTGCGCGACAAGCCGCTCCATGCCCTTGCGGAGCGCGCCAAGCGGGCGAGCATCTCTATCATCGAGCTGGGCGTGCTCGACAAGGAGCAGGTGCATACCGATTTGTTCGCCAGCGCCGACCGCGTGCTGCTCGACGTGCCGTGCTCCGGCCTCGGCACCTTGCGGCGGAATGCGGATGTGAAATGGAAGCTGACGGCCAAAGATGTCGCTCGGCTCGTGCGCGTGCAGGCGCGCATCCTCAGTGACTACTCGCAGTTCGTAAAACCAGGCGGGAAGCTGGTCTATGCGACCTGCAGCCTGCTGCCGGACGAGAACGAACGGCAGGTGCAGGCTTTCCTCGTGGAGCACGGCGCAGCATGGACGCTCGAACAGGAGCTTCACCTGCGTCCCGACCGCGAGGGCTTCGACGGCTTCTACGCGGCCCGGCTGATACGGAACGTCTGAGGGAAACCCAAATCTTTGGGTTCCCATCCGAGCCGGCACCCTTGACGCGTTCGGCGCGTGGGTGACAGCCTCGCTTGGTTGGTGAGGCTTTTCCGCCTCATGTTTGACGAACTGTTTTCACGTCTTCGCCACGCTCCCGCCGCGCAGGGCCTGCTGCGGCGTGTGGAGTCGGGAGGTGCGTTGACTTATGGCGGCGTCACCGGCTCCGGGCACGCGTTTCTAGCCGCGTGGTTGCACAAGGAATTGCCCAACCGGCCCATCGTGCTCGTGGCGGAGAATCTCAAAGCGCAGGAAACGCTGCATCAGGACTTGGAGACGTGGCTCGGGGGAGGGAAGCAGAGGTTAGAGGATAGCGGACAGAGGATAGCGAATAGCTTGTCGCCAGTCGGAAGTGCCAAGGCCACACCGGCACAGCTATCTTCTAGTCTCTATCCTCTATCCTCGTCCCCCGCCCCGCTCCTCTTCTTCCCCGCGTGGGAAACGCTGCCGCACGAGGACAAATTGCCGCACGCCGATGTCATCAGCGAGCGGCTGGAGACGCTCGTTGAGCTGATGCGGAGTGCGGAATGTGGAGTGCAGAATGAAGACCGGTCGCGCGCAGCCTCGGATTCCGCACTTATCACCACCAGCATCACCGCACTGCTTCAACGCACCTTCCCGCCGGCGATGTTCGCGGCACGCACGCGCACGCTGCGGCGCGGCGAGCGCGTGGACCCGCTCGACCTCATCGAGTGGCTCGAGGACAACGGCTACGACTCCGAGGCCCAAGTGTCCGCGAAGGGCGACATCGCCTTGCGCGGTGGCATCGTGGACGTGTTCCCGCTGACGAGTCCGTGGCCGGTGCGGCTGGAGTTCTTCGGCGA
>CAIPBN010000890.1 GCA_903863315.1 uncultured Verrucomicrobiota bacterium
GAGCTGTTCGTAGCCAGGGAAGGGAATGAGTCCCGAGGATTGAGGGGATGAGGTCTGGCGTTTGGGGTCTGGGGCAGAGAGCTTCGCGGGCAGGTGGAAGCGATGAATCGCGTAGAGGAAGAAGAGGGCCCGGACGCGTTCGTAGAGGTTGTCGGCACGGCGGCGGAAGGCGTCGAGTTCCACACACTCGGCGAGCAGTTCGGCGGCGCTCAAGTCGCGGCAGTGCGCGTCGAGCGAGGCGTTGCGCTTGGCGGCTTTGCGGGAGGTGATGAGCTCAACGAGCATGGGTGAATTGAGGATTGTCCGACCCTGGTTTGCTTCCTCACTTTGTCCGCTGCGCCAGCAACTCCACCAAGCCCGTAAGCACTTCATCTCGGTCCTTGCCGCTGAGGGCGAGGGCGAGTTGCGCGGTGAGCAGGCCATAGTGCGCGCCGATGTCATAGCGACGGCCGGTCAACTCGGCGGCGAGGTAACGCTCCTTGCGCGCGAGCTTCGCGAGCGTGGCGGAAAGGTGGACGCCCCCGCGCGAACCGGCGGCAGCGACTTCCTCCGCCAGCAGCGCCATGACCGACGGCGTGAGCACGTGCATCCCGAAGAAGCAGAGGTAGTGGCCCGCGCGCAGGCCGGGGACAATGAGCCGTTGCTCGGCGACTGTGGGGGTGGGCTTCTCGACGACTTCGGTGATCTCATAGAGGCCCTTGCGCGCGGCAACAAGGCGTCCGCCAACCGCGCCGTAATAGGGCAATTTGCTCTCGTGCGTGGCCTGCACGGCGGACACAGCGCAGTTCTCCGCAGCCGCGACTTCGACGAGCTGCTGCGCGCACCGGCGGACCTCGCCGCTGACGTAGAGGTGGTCGCCCACGAGCAGAAGAAACGGCTTCTTCCCGACGAACTTCGCGGCGCATGACACAGCGTGGCCGTAGCCGAGCGGCTGTTTCTGCTCGACGAACTCCAGGCGCTTTGCGTGCTCGCCAGCAGCGGCACGATAGGCCTTTTCATCGCCGGGGCAGACCACGACACACAGTTCCTCGATGCCCGCCGCGAGGACCTCCTCGATGATGATGGCGAGGGCCGTCTTGGTCTGGCCGTCACGGTCCACGAGCGACTGAAGCGGGAGCGTGCGCTGGCTCTTGCCGGCGGCGGTGATGATGGCGCGTTTGATGTCCATGAAAAGCGTGTGCCTGCTGGGTGTTACTTGTGGCCGCTAACAACCAAGCGGCTTGAGCATGACGGAAAACGTGCCCTGCTGCCAAACAGGAAGAAGCCGGTGATTTCCGGGACTTCAAAAGCGGGCGGCGCTTCCCCTGCCCCAGCTAAAACGTCGAAACGCGCGTCACCCGCCCAGCGTCGTCGGGTCGGTCACGTCGCCTTTGTTGTAATCCACGTAGGCCTCCGTCAGGTCGGCGGCATACATGAGGGCGCTGGCCTGGCCGAGATTGAGGCGGATGTGCAGGTCGAACTCCTTTGGCGCGGCTGCGGCACAAAGCTCCCGGAAGGTCGCTTTGGTCGGCTGGCCAAGCTTAAGGCTCCAGAGAATCTTGCGGCTGCCGGGCGCGCTGTAGCCAATGTCCACCTTGTTCTCGACAACCGTTGCAGCGCTGTAGCCGAGCGCATCAATGATGCGGCCCCAGTTCGGGTCGCCGCCATGCCAGCTTGTCTTCACCAGGGCACTATTCGCCACGGCGCGGGCGGCGGCATCGGCGTCCTGAATCGTCTTTGCCCCGGCAACCCGGACCGTCACCACGCGATGCACGCCCTCGCCATCGCGCACGATCATCTTGGCAAGCTCCAGCGTCACGTGGTTGAGAGCTGCCTGGAAGATCTTCAACTCCGGGCTCTTCCTGCCCAGCTCAGAATTTCCACCGAGCCCATTGGCCAGCACGAGCACGGTGTCGTTCGTGCTCATGTCGCCATCCACGGTGATGCGATTGAAGCTGTTGGCAACTGCCTCCTGAAGACAGGCGTGAAGCGCCTTGGCCTCCACCGCCGCATCGGTCGTGAGGAAGCACAGCATGGTTGCGTGCAAGCCCTGCGGCAGCGCGGCTGGTCGCGCACCGGTCGCGCTCATGCCGGGCTGAATCATGCCCGCGCCCTTGCACATGCCGCCGATGCGGACAGTCTTGCCGTCCAGCTTGAACTCGATGGCGATCTTCTTGGGCCGGGTGTCGCTGGTCATGATGGCCTCCACCGCCTCATCCGCATGGGGGACGTCGTTGCCCAGCAACTGTGCGGCTCGAAGGATGCCTTCGCGGACGTTGGCCATCGGCAGATTCACGCCGATGCGGCCGGTGCTGCCGACCAGGATCTGGGCGTCAGGGATGTGAAGCTGCTTCGCCACAAGCGCGGTCATGGCCAGCGCGTCCTTCATCCCCTGCTTGCCCGTGCAGGCGTTGGCGTTGCCAGAGTTCACCACGATGGCCTGGGCAGTGCCGCCCTTGACCCGCTCGGCGCAGACTTTGACTGGGGCGGCACAGATTTGGTTGGTCGTGAACATTCCCGCCACCGTCGCAGGCACCTCCGAGACAATGATGGCTAGGTCGCGCTTCTGGCCTTTGTTGGACCCCTTGCCCGTGCCGAGCCGCTTGATGTCGCAGAAAACGCCGCTGGCGAGGAATCCCTGCGGGGCCACGACAGCGCCCGGAACTTCGGTGAATTTCAATTTGCTCATGTTTTGGCGCGCGAACGGAAACAACTTGGCGGGCGGGTGTCAACAGCGGGATCGCCAGCGCCGCTCTGGATTCCTCATCGGCCTTACGACGCAGGCAGACGAACGGGCATCAAGTCGCCACCCCGAGGCGGTCGCCCATGCGGGCGTATAGTTCGCGGTGCTGGCTGGTCTGCTCGACCAGATCCTCATCGAGCTTCACGCGGCCGGGCTCAAACAGCGTGATGGTGGAGGAGCCGCCAAATTTGAAATACCCCTTCTCCGCGCCCTTCACGACCCGCGTGTTCGGCTTGAAGGTGTATTCAAAGCTGCCCACGCAGGTGGCTCCGACTTCCAGCATGAGCACCGTGCCGAACTCTGGCGACTCGATGCGGGTGATGGCGCGCTTGTTCTCGGTGAAGATCTGAATGTTCTGCCGCAGAGCAAGGGGACTCACCGAGTAGAGCCAGCCGTTGATCAAGCTGGGCTCCGTGGCCATGCCGCTGACCGGAAAATGGTAGCGGTGATAATCCACCGGACAAAGCCGCGACAACACCATCGTGCCGCGTTGAAATCGCAGCGCCAGCTCCGTGTCCTGGAGCAAATCGCTCAGGCTGAAGACCTGGCCTTTTACAAAAATGCCCTCCACCCTGGACACGTCGGGAAAGCCGAGATGACGTCCATCCGCCGGGAAAACCGCCGTGTGCGAGTCACCAACAATGGGGCGCACGGAAGGCTTGAGTTTGCGATAGAAGAACTCGTTGAACGTGCGGAACGTCTCGGGCGGGGCGGCAAACTCGCTCGGATCCACCTGAAACTCCCAGATGAACGGGGCGATCTTGGCGCAGCTGGCAGGGCGATCCATCCGCCAGCCATACCAACGGGAAAAAAAAGCCCGCTTGGCGACGGCGTGCAGCGCCAGCCGCCCGAGCGGGTTGCCGTAAATCCAGCGCAGAAAGCCCTCGCCGTAAATCAGCTCGGGCTCAACTCTTCGCGTGTAGCGGTTGAAAAAATGAATGGAATCGGAATGCACAGACTGTTGCTGGCCGAATGGTTTGGCAGCGGCACGGGCAAGTCGAGCCGTTTTGCGGCTGGCACCCCAGGCCACGATCTGACTCCATTCGTGCGTGAGTGTCCGTCTGGAACTGATTCAAGTGGCTCGCCTTGGCGTGCAGATGCTGGGCGAGTCCGCCGAACTCGTGCGCGATTTCTATCGCCGCCAGTGGACCGTCGCGGGTGGCGGACGTGACCGCTCGGATCGCCCGGACCTATACTACACGGTGTTCACGCTGAACGGATGCGAGGCTTTGGGAGTCCCGGTTCCCGTAGTGCAGTTGGAGACATGGCTGCGAACATTTGGAGAGGGCAACGAACTGGACTTGGTTCATCTCACTTCGCTGGCCCGCTGCTGGGCATCCTTGGGCAAGCAGCGCATTCCGAAGGGGCTTCCCAAAGCCGTGCTGGCCCGCCTCGAAACCTTCCGCAAACCAGACGGAGGTTACGATACGAGTCCCACCAAGCCGAACGGCACAGCCTACGGCTCGTTCCTCGCGCTCGGTGCGTATCAGGATCTCGGCAAGTTCCCGCCGCGCCCGTTGAGCATCGTGCAAAGCCTCAAGCGCCTGGAAACCCCGGACCAAGCCTGGAACAACGCGCCCGGGCTGCCCATCGGCTCAACCAACCCGACCGCCGGCGCGGTCACGCTGCTGCGCCATCTCCATCTGCCGCTCAATCCCGCCGTGGGTGACTGGCTGCTGGCCCGGCTTCATCCGCAAGGCGGCTTCACTGCCGTGCCCGGCGCGCCGATGCCAGACCTGCTGTCCACCGCGACCGCACTGCACGCCTTGGCGAGTCTTGATCGCCGGCTGACGGCGCAACAGCGCGAGCGTTGCTTGGATTACGTGGACACGCTCTGGTCGGCTGAAGGCGGATTCCACGGTCATTGGGCGGACGATCATCTCGACGCCGAATACACTTTCTACGGGCTGCTGGCGCTGGGGCATCTGAGCGTGGCGTAAGCAGCCTTCGTTGACGCTTGCACCGCTTTCGCTACAGTCCCGCGCACCGATGAAGAAAACTACCAGCCTCAATCCGAAAGACCGCTTCGTAATCATCATGGCCGGCGGACGCGGCGAGCGCTTCTGGCCCATCAGCCGAGAGAAGACGCCCAAGCAACTGATCAAACTGCTGGGCGACCGTTCCTTCCTCCAGCAGGCCGTGGACCGCGTGAGTCCGCTGGTGCCGGCGGAGAATATCTTCGTCATCACGAATGCGGTGCAGGCTCCCGAGGTGCGCAAGCAGTTGCCGAAGCTGCCCAAGGACAACGTTGTTGCCGAACCTGTTGGCCGTGACACCTGCGCGGCGGTGACGCTGGGAGCCGCCCTCGTCGGAGCCCGCTCCACCACCGGCGTCATGGCCGTGCTGCCGGCGGATCACGTCATCCCGGAGGAGAAGAAGTTTCAACAAGTGCTGACGGATTGTTTTGACCTCGCCAGCCGGGGTCAGGCGATCGTCACCATCGGCATCAAGCCAACCGAGCCAGCGACCGGCTACGGTTACATCCATACCGGCAACGAGCTGCCGCCGCCCGCCGGGGTCAAGAAATACAAAACCACGATGTTTAAGGCCGAGCGCTTCGTGGAAAAACCCAACTACGAAACCGCGTTGCAATACGTGAACAGCGGACAGTATCGGTGGAACGCCGGCATGTTCATCTGGAGCTTCGTCACCATCACCAACGGCCTGGAGGCGCACCAGCCTGAGATGGCCGCCGCCTGTCATCGTTGGTTTGATGCCGCGAAATCACCCGCCAAACTGGCCAAGGTGCTCGCGAAGGAATACCCGGACATCAAGAAGGTCTCCATTGACTACGCCCTGATGGAGAAGGCGCAGAACGTGGTCGTGGCGGATGGTTCCTTCGCCTGGGACGACCTCGGTTCGTGGAATGCGCTCGCGCATCACGTAAAGGCGGACTCCGAGGGCAACTGCGCGGTGGCCGATTTTCTGCACGTGGACGCGGCCCGCAATATCATCTACGACGGTCGCAGCAAGGACCGTCGCACGCCCATCTGCATCGTCGGCCTGCGCGACAGCATCATCGTGCAGACCGACGACGCCACGCTGGTCGCGCACAAGAGCCAGTCGCAGAAGATCAAGGAGTTGGTGAAAAAGCTCTCCGAGGACGCGCGGCTGAAAAAGCTCGTTTGAAGCGGAGCTGCGCGCAGGGCGGCTTCCTCAACTCACGGCCACAACGGTTGCCGGTCGCCTGGCTCCACCAAGGATCAAATCCAGGCGTTCGCTTTTTTTCCGTCCCTGTAGCTGGCCACCCAGCGGAGACTGAGGGGTGATGACGAGCACGGTCTTCCGACCGACGACGGCTTCGGTCCCACCGGCGCACGGTCCGATGAAATAGTGATTTCGCGTGCCGCCCTGCTCCAATTCCACCAGCGCCCCGAGCCCAATCGGATCGCCCTCCGCAAATTTATGCGGAATCAGGCTGGCAAAGGCGGCCACGGCAGCTTCGAGCTCCCGCACCTGCCGCGCCTGCCCGGCGGCGAGGTAGGAGGCTTCGAGGCCGCGGGTGTCGTATTTGTTCTCCGCGCGGCTCTGTGGGTCGGTGGCTTCCGCCCGCGCGGACTTGGCGGCACGGACAAACGTTTGAACCTCCGCTTCCAGGGCGGCGAGGATGGCTTTGAGGAGAAGGCGCTTGTTCAAGGGATAGTAGAGGGCGAGTTTCGAGGTGCGCTCGAACTCTCTGCATGTGAAGCTCTGGTGCGACCAGGCTACACTTCCAAATCCACATCCGTCACAGCCCCTTCGCTCGCCGACTTCACAGTCGCGGCATACTTCGCGAGAATACCGCGCGTGTAACGCGGGGCCGGGCGTTTCCAGAGTCGGAGACGCTTGTCGAGTTCGCCCTTGTTGATGCCGAGAGTGATTTCGCGCTTCTCGGCATCGAAGAGAATTGGATCACCGTTCTTGACGATGGCGAGCGGGCCGCCCTCGTAGGCCTCGGGTGTGACGTGTCCAACCACGAAGCCGTGCGAACCGCCGCTGAAGCGTCCGTCGGTGATGAGCGCCACGTCCTTGCCGAGGCCCTTGCCCATGATGGCGCTGGTGGGTGAAAGCATCTCGCGCATGCCGGGGCCGCCGCGCGGTCCTTCGTAGCGGATGACGATGACGTGGCCCTTCTTCACACGGCCGTCGAGAATGGCGGCGAGTGCCTTCTCCTCACTGTCGAAGCAGATGGCCTTGCCGTTGAACTGGAGGCCTTCCTTGCCGGAGATTTTACCGACCGCGCCGCCGGGGGCGAGGTTGCCGCGGAAGATCACGAGGTGGCTGTTCGGTTTGATGGGATTGTCGAAGCCGCGCACCACGTCCTGGCCGGCGGGATACTTCGGCGCGTTCTTCAAGTTCTGCGCGAGCGTCTTGCCGGTGACGGTCATGCAGTCTCCGTGCATCAGGCCGGCGTCGAGGAGCATCTTCATGAGCGGCACGGTGCCGCCGATTTCCACGAGCTTGGCCATCACGTATTTGCCCGAGGGCTTGAGGTCGGCGAGCACGGGCACGCGTTTGCCGATGCGGGTGAAGTCATCAATGGTCAGCTTCACTTCCGCCGCGCTGGCCATTGCGATCAGGTGCAGCACCGCGTTGGTCGAACCGCCGAGCGCAATGACGAGCGTGATGGCGGTCTCGAAGGCCTTCTTGGTCATGATGTCGCGCGGGCGGATGCCCTTCTTGATGAGGTTCCAGACGGCGGCACCGGCGGCTTCACAGTCCTTGGTCTTGTCGTTGGAAACGGCGGCCTGGGCGCTGGAGTTGGGCAGGCTCATGCCGAGCGCTTCGATGGCCGAGGCCATTGTGTTGGCCGTATACATGCCGCCGCAGGAACCCGCGCCGGGGATGGCGACTTCTTCAAGGTCGGCCAAATCCTTGTCGCTCATCTTGCCCGCCGCGTGCA
>CAIPBN010000891.1 GCA_903863315.1 uncultured Verrucomicrobiota bacterium
CGACGTGATCGTGGTGACAGTGGGTGATGGCGATGGCGTCCAGCTCCTCATCCTTCACGAGGTCCAGCAAGGGCAGCGAGGCGCGGCCTTCCAGCTTGGGGTGGACACCCGCGTCCATGAGCAGACGATGGCCGTCGAGTTCGAGCCACCACGCGCTCGCGCCAATGTCAGTATCGGGATTCAAGTTGCGAATGCGCATGGAGCTAGCAAACCACCTCCCGCCGTGCTTGGACACCTGAATCTCAGCCCACCTCGCTCCGCAGCTACTTCAAACCACCCAGCACACCGCCGAGCGCGCGCATGGTCGCGGCCTGGATAACCGCGTTCAGGTCTGCCATCTTGGTCAGGCCGGCCGGGATCTCGAAGTAACGCGGATCAGGCGCGCCCAGCCGGACATTGCTCAACAGGAACTGGTAAGTCTGCTGTTCCTTGGTGATGACCAGCTTGACCGGCAGGTTCTGCAAGTTGGTGGCCTGCCAGACCGTGGCCGTGCCGTCGTCGCCCGGCACCTTGACGGCGTATTTGATGGTGGGCTGGCCGGCGATGGTCTCGCGGCCAATTTCACGCTTTTCCAGCCGGCCGACTTTCTCTTGAGCCTGCTGTCGGACACCTCCAACCGGCACGGCCGGCATCGGAATGTAGGATTTCACCCCGGGCAGCACCAATGTGAGCGGCTGGTTGGGCAGATAAACGAAGAACATCCGGTCCAAGCCCATATCCTTGAAACTGGCGACAGCCTCCGGCGGGAAAGAGGCGCTCTTCACATTGGCCAGATTCAGTTCCCAACGCATTTTGCCATCCGCAGCGGCCACTCCGAAAGGCAGTGTGAGGGCTGGCTCCTTGCCAATGGGGGGCACTGTGACCTCCACCCCGGCCGTGAAATTCCGCGTGTCGCTCAAGAACTCGGACAGGGCGGCCGCCAGAAACGCGGCGTGGCTGTTGAACTGGTTGGTGCTGGCGGCGGGCGGTGGAGCCGCCACGGCGGCAAGCGCCAAACCCCAAGCCACAGCCACGCTGGCCAGCAGATGCTTCACGATGTGGGTGGGAAGAGTCACCTACTTCACCGCCTCCTTTTTGCCCACCACCCACTCGAAGGTGAGCTTCACTTCGTCGCCGGTCTTGATCAATCCCACTGCGGCAGTGGGAGCTGGCGGGGTGATCTTGAAGTCGGTCATCTTCACCGCTGTGCTGCCATTGAAGGTGACCCGCGACTGATCCACGCGCCGCACCAGGCTGACCGGGAAGGCAACCTCCTTGGTGACGCCTGAGACAGTCAATGTGCCCTTCGCCTCGAACTGAACCTGGGCACCCTTCGCCTCCTTGAACGTCAGTTCGGCCAGCTTGAACACGATGCGCGGGTTCTCCTTCTCCTTCATGGCCTCCTGCATCACGGCATCCATCGCCTTGCCGCTGCTGCACTTGAGCGAGCGCACCGCCACAAAAGTCTCGGCCTGGGCGGCCACCTTGCCGGGCTTCGCCTTCTCAGGCGCTTCGAGCAGAGCGGCATCCAGCTCCAAGAACCCGCCGATGAGCTGGCTCTCGGCATGCCAGTCGTGAATCGTGGAAGTGCCGTCCATGCGCATCTTGCTGCCCGGCTGCGACTCATACCGGACCATGGTAGCGGCCGAGGCGGAAGCGGACAGGCTGAGCAAAACTGCAGCGCTGAACAGGGAGGCGAAACGTTGGGCTTTCATGGAGAGTGTCGTTGGCATCGTCGTGGCGGCGATTGCAGCGTTTCGACGGGGCCACGTCAAACTTGATTCGGCACACCGCAACCTCACCCCACTGCGGGCTTGCGTAGCGGGGCGCTTCGCGTAAAGCCGCAGCGATGCACAACGTGTCCGCGCATTCGGTTCGAGCCCCGGCTTTCATCGCTGGGCCCACGGCTGTGGGAAAAAGCGCGGTGGCGCTGCACCTGGCGGAGCTGCTCGGGGGCGAAATCATCTCCGTGGACTCGATGCAGGTCTATCGCGGGCTGGACCTCGGGACGGCCAAACCATCGCCCGCCGAACAAGCGCGCGCGCGACATCATCTGGTGGACGTGGCGGAGCTCACCGAGACATTCGATGCCGCGTGCTTCCTCCGGCTGGCAACCACCGCCGTGCAAACCATCCAAGGCCGGGGCCGGGTGCCGATTTTCTGCGGTGGAACCGGCCTCTACTTCAGCGCCTGGCTCAACGGTTTGGGCGAAGCCCCGCCCACCGATCCCGCAATGCGGACCTTGTTGGAATCGACCCCGCTGCCGGAATTGCTCGCCGAACTGGAGCAGCGAGACCCGGAAACCTTCGCCCGCATCGACCGCGAGAACCCGCGCCGAGTCGTGCGCGCAGTGGAAGTCATCCGGCTGACGGGCCGACCCTTCTCCGCCCAGCGCGCCGCGTGGCCTGCCGCTCCCAGCTTCCAACTTTCAACTCCCATCTGGTGCCTGAGCCGTGAGCCGGCCGACTTGCGCAGGCGCATCGAAGCCCGGGTGGACGCGATGTTCACCGCTGGTTTGGTGGCCGAAACAAGGACGCTGCTGGAGCATGGGCTGGAGCACAACCGCACTGCGATGCAGGCCATTGGCTATCGGCAGGTCGTCGAGCATCTGCGCGGCGAACGCGGGCTGGCTGAAACCATCGCCTTGGTGAAAACCAAGACGTGGCAATTCGCCCGTCGACAAGGCACCTGGTTCCGCCGCCAGTTGGCAGTCGAGCCAGTGCCGTTGTCCGTGGACACCGACGCACTGACCGTGGCACGCCAGCTCGCGGAGCGGTTCCGTGCCACTGCGGCTGGCAATCACTTGCCCGCGAACCATTCCGTCCATTAGCCTGCGCCGGATGTCGCGCCTGCCCTTCGAGCTGCTGCTGGCCCTGCGTTACCTGCGCCCCAAGCGCACGTTCGTCTCGGTCATCACGCTCATCTCCGTGATTGGCGTGATGCTCGGCGTGGCGGTGCTCATCATTGTCATCAGTGTGATGAGCGGCTTCGACCGCCAGCTCCGCGAGCGGCTGCTGGGCTTCAATGCCCACCTGCGCGTCATCAAGCCCGGTGAGCTGCTCTCCAACCGCGAGGAAATCATGGCCCGCATCGCCGCGAATCCGCGCGTCCGTGGCGTCGCACCCTTCGTGCAGGGCAAGGTGCTGCTGGAGACCCAGCCGACCGTGGGCGGTTCCATGGTGGACGCGCCGGTCGTCCGTGGCGTGGATGCGCGACGCGAGGCGGATGTGAGTGATCTGCCCAAGAGCGTCACCAATGGCGTGTTTGATCTGCGCGGCAACGGGCTCATCGTCGGCCGCGAGCTGGCCAACAACCTCGGCGTGCGCGTGGGCGACCGCGTAGCGATCTATTCCCCGGCGAACTTGAAGAAGATGAAGGACAGCCGCCGCTCGGGCAAAGAGGAGTCGGCCCTGCCGGACGAATTCACAGTCAAAGGCGTCTTCGATGTCGGCTATTACGAGTTCAACGCCAACGTCGTCATCACCTCGCTCGCCAACGCGCAGGATCTCTACGAATTGCAGGACAACGTCCACGGCCTGCAAATCATGCTGCACGACCCCGCCCAGGCCGAGCTCGCACGCCGGGAGCTTCAAAGCGTGCTGGGCCTGGACTACATCGTCCGCACTTGGATGGACGACAATTCCGGCATCCTCAACGCGCTGCTGGTCGAGAAGAACGTCATGTTTTACCTGCTGTTCTTCATCATGATCGTCGCCGCGTTTGGCATCACCAGCGCGCAGATCACCTTCGTGGTGCAGAAGACGCGCGAGATCGGCGTGCTCAAGGCGCTCGGCGCGACCAACGGCCAGGTGCGCTGGCTCTTCCTGAGCCAGAGCCTCATTGTGGGCGTGCTGGGCGTGCTGGCGGGGTTCGGACTGGGGCTCTTGTTGCTGCATTACCGCAATGACTTCCTCGACTTGATGAACCGGCTGACGGGCTTTGAACTGTTCCCGCGCACGATCTACGCCTTCGACCGTCTGCCCGCGCTGATCGTGCCCAGCGACATCGCGATCATCTGCGGTGGCTCGCTGTTCATCTGCCTGCTGGCCGGTCTGTTGCCGGCGTGGAATGCAGGCCGGCTGCAACCCGTGGAGGCGCTGCGCAATGAGTGAGCCCATCCTCCGCGCCACCGGCCTGCGCAAGACCTACCGGATTGGGACCCGCGCCGTGGAAGTCCTGCGCGGCGTGGACCTGACCGTGGCCGCCGGCGAGTTCGTCGCGCTGCGCGGCGCGTCCGGGGCGGGCAAGAGCACGCTGCTACACTTGCTGGGCGGCCTCGACCGCGCAAACCACGGCGAGATCCAGTTCCGCACGCAGAGCCTGGCCGCTTTGACGACCTACGAGCTGGCGAAGCTTCGCAACACCGCCTTTGGGCACATCTTCCAAGCCTATCACCTGCTGCCGGAGCTGGACGCGCTGGAGAATGTCTGCTTGCCGGCGCGGGTGGCGCGGCTGGACGCAGCGGTGGCCGAGGCGCGTGCACGCGAGCTGCTGCGGCGCGTGGGCCTGGAACATCGCCTAGAGCATCGTCCGGCGGAACTTTCCGGCGGCGAACAGCAACGCGTCGCCATCGCCCGGGCCCTAGTCAACCAGCCGCAACTCATCCTCGCCGACGAGCCCACCGGCAATCTCGATTCGCACACGGGCGAGGAAATTCTGGACCTGCTGTGCCAGCTCCGCGCCGAGCGCAACGTCACCTTGCTCATCGCCACGCACGACGCCCGCGTGGCCGCCCGTGCGCCGCGCGTGGTGGAGTTGGTGGACGGAGCGCTGAAGTAGCGGTGGTAAATGCGAAGGGAAAAAGCTTCCAACTTCCAACTTTCAACGTCCAAAGAACCGGACGCGCGTTGGTTGAAGGTTGAGCGTTCGACGTTGGACGTTGAAAGTTTCCGCTCTGCGATCTCTGCGCCCTTTCGCGGCAAAGAGTCTCAGCCCCGCCGCTGACACTCCGCGACGTAGTCACGGAAGGCCTGCTGAAGCTGGCGCGTGATTGGACCGGGCTGGCCGTCGCCGACCTTGCGATCGTTGATCTGCACCACGGGCATCACCTCGTTCGTCGTGCCAAAGAGCATCGCCTCCTGCGCGCACCGCAGCTCGCTTTCCGCCGCTGGGAATTCCCTCACGGGGATGCCCATCGCGGCACACAAGCCCAACGCCACGAGCCGGGTGACCCCGGGCAGGATGTAGTTGCTGCGCGGCGCGGTGCGGAGCACGCCATCCATGACCACGGCGAAATTCGAGAGCGAACCTTCCAGCGCGAAGCCATCGCGCACC
>CAIPBN010000892.1 GCA_903863315.1 uncultured Verrucomicrobiota bacterium
CAAGGTGGAGCCGCACGTGCCGGCGGTGTTGCATCCGCTGGACGCACCCTCAGCGGCGCGCACCCGCCTCGATCTCGCGCAATGGCTCGTCAGCCGCGAGAACCCGCTCGTCGCGCGCGTCGTCGTCAACCGTTGGTGGGCCGAGTTGTTCGGTCACGGCCTCGTCATCACGCCGGAGGACTTCGGCATCAAGGGCGATCCGCCCACGCACCCCGAGCTGCTCGACTGGCTCGCCGTCGAGTTCATGGACAACGGCTGGTCCATGAAGAAGCTGCTCAAGACTATCGTGACCAGCGCCGCTTACCGGCAGTCCTCGCGCGTTACGCCTGAGCTCTTCGCCCGCGACGACCAGAACCTCCTCTACGCCCGCGGCCCGCGCCATCGCCTCGACGCCGAGACGATTCGCGACAACGCCCTTGCCATTGCCGGCCTGTTGAACCAGAAGCTCGGCGGCCCGCCCATCCACCCGTATCAGCCCGACGGCCTTTGGGTGAAGGTCGGCGGCCAACGTTACGATTACGTCGTCAGCCCCGGGGAGGAAAAATACCGGCGCGGCCTCTACGTCATCTGGAAGCGCGGCGCGCCATATCCGAGCTTCGTGAACTTCGACGCCAACAGCCGCATGGCCTGCCGCGTGAAGCGCCCGCGCTCGAACACGCCGCTCCAGGCGCTCACGCTGATGAACGACCCTGTTTACGTGGAGGCGGCGATGGCGTTTGCGAAGCGCGTGCTCACCGATCAAGCCACCTCCACGGACCGCCTCACGCACGCCTTCCGCCTCGCCACCAGCCGCACACCGCGTGCCGATGAGCTGGCCACGCTCACTCAACTTCTGGCCTCAGCCCGCGCAACAGACGCGAAGTCCGCGAAGGAGTTTGTCGGTAAGTTTGAGTTGCCCGCCGGCGTGACCGCCGAGGAGTTCACCGCGTGGTATGCCGTGGCGGCGGCGTTGCTGAACCTCGATGAAACGATTTCCAAAGGCTAATTTATGAACCCAATCCTTCCGCGCATGCGTCGGCTCTCAAGGCAAATTCCCGTCGTGTGTGCCGCGCTCACACTGACTGCCACCGCGAGTGCTCAGACCAAACCCAAGCCCGCCTTCCAATACCAGTCCGGCGACATCCGCGTGAGCATTCCTACGGCGGATGAGCCGCGCGTGCAGCAGTTTGGGCCTGCCTCGCTCAAGCTGGCCGCCAAGTATCTCGAAGATGGCGCGTTGACCTGGGTGCGCGAGAAGTCCTGCGTGAACTGCCACACCACCGGCCCTTACCTGGCCGAGCGCACGGCTTGGACGAAGCAGTTCGGCCCGGCCAGCGCGGAGGTGCACAAGGACTTCGTCGGTTCCGTGCCGAAGGAAGTGAAGCCGGTGAAGGAAACCGAGACGCGCGGCCACAAGCATTACCCCAGCACGTTTTACAGTGTGTGGCGCAGCCTCGGGCTCGCGGAGTGGGACAAGAACATCACCGGAAAACTCTCCGAGCCGACCGAGCGCTCGCTGCGCGATTTGTTCGAGCGGCAGTCCGCCAATGGCGCGTTCGTGAGCCACGGCGAGGTGGAGATTCCGCACATCACCACGGACTTCGAGCTGTCGCTGCAGGCCGCACGCGCCATCACCGCCGCGCCGGGCTGGCTGGCTGGCTTGAAGGACGAGGCGTTGCTCGCCCGTGTGGGGAAGCTGAAGGATTACCTCCGCACCGGCGTGCCGAAGAACGACTACGACCGCGTGCTGAAGCTCCAGCTTGCTCACTATCTGCCCGAGCTCGTCCCGGCTGCCGAACGCGAGGCCGCGTTGAAGCTGCTCTCCGCCAAGCAGCACGCCGACGGCGGATGGTGCATCCGCGACTTCTCGGCGCTTAACGACTGGCACTTCGAGATGAGCCCGACGGTCGTGAATCTCATCAAGAGCTTGCCCGACGCCGCCAAGCCCGAGAGCGACGCCTACATGACCGCATTCGCCGTCGTGCTGTTGCGGCAGAGCAACATCCCCACCTCCGACCCGCGCATCCAGCGCGGCCTGACTTGGTTGAAACGCGAGCAGCGCGAGACGGGCCGCTGGTGGATGCACTCGTTGTATCGCGGCAACTACCACTACATCACCTACATCGCCACGGCACAGGCGCTGAAGGCTTTCGCCTTGTGCGGCGAGCTGGAGGCTATTTCCGCGAACTGAATCCCGCTCACGCCACATCTGGATGACCGCGTCCGTCACACATCTCGACCTGACTAGCCGCCGGCAGTTCTTTCAGCGCGCCGGCTTCGGCGTCGGTTCGATGGCGCTGGCCTCGCTGTTGCGCGGTCCCGCCTTTGGTGCGAAGGCGAGCCCGCTCGCTTCACAACACCCGATGTTCGCGCCGCGCGCGAAGCGGGTGATTTTCCTGCACATGATTGGCGCGCCGTCGCAGCTCGACA
>CAIPBN010000893.1 GCA_903863315.1 uncultured Verrucomicrobiota bacterium
CGAGCAACACATCCGTCGCGAGAAGGCCACGTCGAACATCTGCACCGCGCAGGCGCTCCTCGCGAACATCGCGGCGATGTATGCGGTTTACCACGGCCCGGCGGGCCTTGCGGCCATCGCCAACCGCGTCCATCGGCACACGCGCGTGCTCGCGGCGGGCGTGGAGAAGCTCGGGCATTCGGTGCTGACCACGGCTTACTTCGACACCCTCGCCATCCAGCTCAAGGGCTACACGAGCAAGGAAATCGTCACCATCGCCGAGAAGCATGGCGTCAACTTGCGCGTGCTCGACAAGGCCACGCTCGGCGTCGCGCTCGACGAGACGACGGATTTGGCTGACGTGGAATTGCTCGTGCGCATCTTCAACGCAGGCTTCGAGCTGCCGTTCAAGCTGGAGGAATTTTACGCGCAGGCCGAGGCCGCTGGCTTCGGCGTGCACGCGCGGACGACGAAGTTCCTCACCGCGCCGGTCTTCAACCGCCACCACTCCGAGACCGAGATGCTGCGCTACCTGCGCAAGCTCGAATCGCGCGACCTCTCGCTCTGCCAGGCGATGATTCCGCTCGGCTCATGCACGATGAAGCTCAACGCCACGAGCGAGATGTTCCCCGTCACTTGGCCGGAGTTCGGCAAAATTCATCCGTTCGCGCCGCTGAAGCAAACCCTCGGCTATCAGGAGATGTTCAAGCAGTTGGAGCAGTGGCTCGCTGAGGCAACGGGCTTCGCGGGCATCTCGCTTCAGCCCAACTCCGGTTCGCAGGGCGAATACGCGGGCTTGTTGGTCATCGCCAAGTATCTCGCGACAAACGGCCAGGCGCACCGCGACATCTGCCTCATCCCGAACTCCGCGCATGGCACGAACCCCGCCAGCGCCGTGATGGCCGGCATGAAAGTCGTGGCCGTCGCGTGCGACGCGCAGGGGAACATTGACGTTGCCGACCTTCGTGCGAAAACCGCCGCCAACGCCGCAAACCTCGCGTGCCTCATGGTCACTTACCCGAGCACGCACGGCGTCTTCGAGGGCACCATCCGCGAGATTTGCGGCATCATCCACGACGTGGGCGGGCAGGTTTACATGGATGGCGCGAACATGAACGCGCAGGTCGGCCTCACTTCGCCGGGCTTCATCGGCGCGGATGTTTGCCACCTGAACCTGCACAAAACCTTCTGCATCCCGCACGGCGGCGGCGGTCCCGGCATGGGCCCCATCGGCGTTGCGGAGCATCTCGTGGACTTCCTGCCAGACCATCCCGTTGTCCCGCTCGGCGGCGAAGACCCCATCGGCCCCGTCAGTGCCGCGCCGTGGGGCAGCGCGAGCATTCTCCCCATCTCGTGGGTTTACATCGCGTGCATGGGCAGCGCCGGCCTCACCGAGGCGACGAAGTATGCGATTCTCAACGCGAACTACATCAGCCGCCGCTTGGAGAAGTATTTCCCCACGCTCTACAAGGGCACCGGCGGCCTCGTCGCGCACGAGTGCATCCTCGACCTGCGCGGCTTCAAGGCCACGACCGCCGAGGACGTGGCGAAGCGGCTGATGGATTTCAGCTTCCACGCGCCGACGTTGAGCTGGCCCGTGGCCGGCACGCTCATGGTGGAGCCGACCGAGAGTGAACCGAAGTGCGAGCTGGACCGCTTCTGCGACGCGATGATTGCCATCCACGCCGAGATGACCGCCGTGGAAACGGGCAAGGCCGACAAGGCGAACAACCTCCTCAAAGGCGCGCCCCACACCGCCGACCAAATCGCCGGCGACTGGCAGCGGCCCTACTCGCGCGAGCAAGCCGCCTTCCCCGTGAAGAGCCTCGTGGACTACAAGTTCTGGCCCCCCGTCGCCCGCGTGGACAACGTCTTCGGCGACCGCAATCTCGTGTGCTCGTGTGTGGGGATGGAGAACTACCAGTAAACGGTTGATGCAATTCACCGTAGGAGAAGCGTTCACACCTGAACCTCGACGGGATTCGCTGCGCTCTCCAGACTGCAGGCCAGCCATGAATTTCCACGTCATCACCTTTGGCCGACTTGGTCTGACGGTCCTCGGACTGCTGCTCGCGCGGGGCCTGCCCGCCGCCGAGTTGCCCACGCAGCCGCTCTTCGTCTCGGGCGAGGGCTACAAGCGTTACCGCATCCCCGCGCTGATCGTCACCGCCAAAGGAACCGTGCTCGCCTTCGCCGAGGGGCGCGTGGGCGGTGGCGGTTTGGTGGGTGACATTGATCTCGTCCTGCGCCGCAGCACGGATGGGGGCAAGACCTGGCTGGCCGAGCAGAAGATTGCGGATCTCGGGGAGGACACCTTGGGCAATCCCTGCCCTGTGGTTGACCGCAACACGGGCACCATCTGGCTGTCCTTCACGCGCAGCTCGGGCAAGTCCACCGAGAAGCAAATCGTGGCCGGAGAAAGCCCGGCCCCGACCACTGTTTGGCTGACGCACAGCACGGATGACGGCCTGACGTGGTCGGCCCCGCGGGATCTCTCCGCCACCGGCCGCCGGCCCGATTGGCGCTGGTATGGCACGGGGCCGGGCATCGGCATCCAGCTCGCGACCGGCCGCCTGCTCATTCCCAGTTATCACACGGAGCCGAGCCAGATGTATCGCAGTCACGCCCTTTACAGCGACGACCACGGCGCGACTTGGCAACTGGGCGCGACCGTCGGTGAGCACACCGCCGAGTGTCAGGCCGCCGAGCGCCGCGACGGGACGGTGGTCCTCAACATGCGCGGGACGAACAAGCAATTCGTCCGCACCCTGGCCGAGAGC
>CAIPBN010000894.1 GCA_903863315.1 uncultured Verrucomicrobiota bacterium
GCCCGGGGGCGAAGCGCGCCGGCCCCAGCTCGAACCGGGCGGGTCCATTTGTTCCAAATGAGCTGGTGAGCTGGCCATCCAGCGTGAAGCGTGCCTCCAATCCGTTGGTCACCGTCCACTGAACTGCTGGTGCGCTGGCAAGCGTCCGTTCCCAGGCCGTCTGCGCCGCTGCGATTTGCGGCTCCAATTCGCGCAGGCGCGTCTCGCTGGCCGCGAGTTCCTGCTGGAGCTTCGCAAGCTCCCTTTTCTGAGCGTCTGTCGGCGCGGTGAGCACCGGTGGGGAGTTGCCAATCTTGATGGCGCGGCCCTTTTCCGGGACGTTGTTGAAGAAGGCGAACACTTGGTAAAACTCACGCTGAGTCACCGGGTCATACTTGTGGTCGTGGCAGCGGGCGCAGCCCATGGTCAGTCCCAGCCACACCGTCGCGGTCGTGTCCACGCGGTCCACGACATACTCGACGGCATACTCCTCGGGGACGATGCCGCCCTCGGCGTTGCCGCGGTGGTTGCGGTTGAAGCCGGTGGCGATGCGCTGCGAAAGCGTCGCGTTCGGCAGCAGGTCGCCGGCGAGTTGCTCGATGGTGAACTGGTCGAACGGCAGGTTGCGGTTGTAGGCGTCGATCACCCAGTCCCTCCAGCGCCACATGAACCGCTCACCGTCGCTTTGATAGCCGCTGGTGTCCGCGTAACGCGCCGCGTCGAGCCAGCGGCTGGCCATGCGCTCGCCAAAGCGCGGGGAGGCCAGCAAACGGTCCACGACGTGCTCGTAGGCCTTTGGCGAAGCGTCGGCGAGAAACGCTTCCAATTCGCCTAGAGTTGGCGGCAGTCCGGTCAGATCGAGCGACACGCGCCGAAGGAGTGTCGCACGGTCCGCTTCAGGAGAGGGCTGAAGCCCTTCGCCCGCCAGACGGGACCGGATGAAGTTGTCGATGGGATTGGCGATGACTGACGGCTGGCCGCTGATGCGGGGAACTGCTGGCCGCTGCGGTGCGATGAGGGACCAATGGGCCTGCCACTTTGCTCCCTGCTCGATCCAGCGCCGCAACCGTTCAATTTGATGCGGCGTGAGCTGTCGTCCTGCTTCCACCGGCGGCATTCGGTCCTTGGCATCACCGGTGGTGACGCGCCGGATGAGTTCGCTCCGTGCTGGCTGGCCGGGAACTATGGCGAAATGGCCCTCGATGGCGGCCTTGGCGCTAGCTTCGAGATCAAGCCGAAGCCCGGCTTTACGCTTGGCCTGATCCGGGCCATGGCACTGGAAGCAGGTGTCGGAAAGAATCGGACGGATGTCGCGGTTGAACTCGACCTGGCTTGGAAGCGGTGGCTCTGCGGCACCCAGGGTGGCCGTGAGCATTATCCCTCCTGCAGCGAGTAACGCGCGGGCGCAGCTTGTTGGACTGAATCGGGAGCGAGTCACGACGACATGGCTGCCTTGGCACTAATTCGAGGCTCAAGGCCGAACCGTTGGAACATGAAAAGGTAGAGGCGGGCGATGGGGCAGATATTCACCCTGCGCAGTGATGGCGCACCACGGCCGCGCTTCAATGCTGGAAGAGAAACTCGTTCATGTTCAGCAGCGCCCAGCCGATGTCCTCCAAGGCGCGTTCGCGGTCGGGTTTGCTGGTGACGTGCTGCATCGCCGTGGCGAGTTCATCGGCCTTGGGCGGTCGGCACAGCGCGGCCAGATACAGCTCCGTGATGATATCCGCGTCGGGCTTGCCTTTGGCCAGCTCGCGCCGGAAGCGGTTCTCCCTGGCCTGAAGCTTGCCGTGGATAAGCGGGCCGTTGAAGAGCTGGAGCGCCTGGGCAAGCTGCGGCGCGCTGGGTCGTTCGCACGCGCAGGCGCTCGTGCGCTGAGGCTGCCCGAAGACCCCGAGGAAAGCGTTGCCCGGCTCCGGCGCGGGGAGCTGCGTGGCCAGCGTGCCGACGGGCAGGCTGCCAAACCGCTCTGGCATGCCCGTCACCTGGCACACGGCATCCAGCAACTGCTCGGCGGTGAGCAGCCGCTGGCGGGCATGGGAGAAGTTGCGCGTGTCATCCTCGTTGAAGTGTCCCGCGCGGGAACTCGCCTGGTAGGTGTGGCTGTTCAGGATGGTGCGCAGCAGGTGCTTCCGATCAAACTTATGTGCTGCGAAATCCCTGGCCAGCGCTTCCAGCAGCTCGACATTCGACGGCGGGTTCGAGTCGCGGAAATCATCCACCGGCTCTACGATGCCTTGGCTCATCAGGTGGGACCAAAGGCGGTTTGCCTCGACACGCGCAAAGAAGGGGTTCTCCGGCCGGGTAAGCCATGCGGCAAACACCTCGCGCCGGTCGGCGTCCGCGGCGACCTCCAGTTCGCCTGCGCCAGGGGCCCATGGCTTCATCTCCTTGCCGGTGCGTGGCTGGGTGATCTCACCTCGGCGCGCCGTGTAGATGACCTGTTCGCCAGCGCGGGCGGTGGGCTTGCGCTTCACGCGCTCGAAGATCGCGCCCATGCCGTAGTAGTTGTCCTGTGTCCAGCGCTCGTAAGGATGGTTGTGGCACTTGGCGCATTGCAGCCGTGCACCGAGGAAGATTTGCGCCGTGGTCTCCAACGTGTCGGTCGTCGTCGCGGTGGTGCGGTAGAAGTTGGCCGCCGGTTCCTCGAACGTGCTGCCTTGCGCGGTAATCAGCTCGCGCACAAAAGCGTCGTAGGGCTGGTTCTCGGCGAATGCCCGCACCAGCCAGCGGTGATACTTGTGCACGCCGGCACTGGTGACCTGCTGGGCGTTGAGCCGGAGGAGGTCGCCCCACTTCAGCGCCCAGAAGCGCGCGTATTCCGGGCGGTCCAGCAGCATGTCAATGAGCCGGCTACGCTTGTCCGGGGCGGCGTCGGCGAGGAAGTTCCGGGTTTCCTCCGGGCTGGGCAGGATGCCGATGACGTCCAGGTGGACGCGACGAATGAACTCGGCGTCCGTGCAAGTCTCCGCCGGCAGGAACTGAAGCTGCCGCAGCTTCGTGTTTACCTGCCGGTCAATGTAGTTGCGTTCCACCGGGGCGGTCCAACGGAAGCCCGGCACGTCCTTCACCAGCGTCAGGTAGCAGGCCTCAACGTGCTCCAGATAGCGAACGCTCACGGCCACTTGTCCACGTGCGCCGGTGCCAACGGCGAGTCCTTCGGGCGTGACCGTGGCCAGGGCCTCGTCCGAGCTGGCATACACCGCGAGCCGCGTGATGTCGCGGGTGGAGCCGTCCGAAAACCGGGCGAAGACCTGAAGCTGCTGCGTGTGCGCGGGCCACCTGAGCACGCGGCCGGTGGGCGGATGCAAGGCAATGCCAGTGCAGTGCGGGGCGTCTTCGCGGTCAAAGCGGCAGCCCTGCCCAATCCAGCCGGTGAGCAGCGCGTAGGCCGTGTCGTTGGTGCGCAGACGCTGCCCGCCCCGGTGTGCGATTTCCGTCAACGGCTTGCGCAGCAGCAGGCTGGACGCGGGTTCGAGGACGTCAACGCGGCGGCTGAAGTGCTCGCGCACGATCGCAACCTTGTCCACCTCAGGATCAAACGCTGCGAGCGACAGCGCAAAGCCGCCCTTGCCGCTGGGCGCACCGTGGCAGCCGCCGGAATTGCAGCCCTGCTTGCTCAAGGCCGCGAGCGCGCCGTATTTGAAGGAGACCGCTTCCGGGGCGGCTTGGTTGGTCACCGTCACGGAAATCTTCGCTTCGCGACCGCCGGCCTTCACGATCAAGTCCGTCGTTCCCTCGCGCACCGGGGCAATCCAGCCGCCGCTGACCGAGGCCACGCGGGCATCATCGAGCTTGAAGGTGGCTGCCCGGGTTAGGTCCTGAACTGAGCCATCGGCATAGACGCCGGAGACCACGGCTTGTGCGCGCTGCTGCGGACTGCCAAGCGTGATGCCGGGCGGATGAACTTCGAGCCGCAGCGGCTGGCCGACCACTACGGGTTGAAGCGGCGTCATCCTGGCCTCCGTCTTTTCGGCGGCGGCACCCGAAAGGGGGCTCCACGCGAGGCAAGCGAGCAGGGCGCAGCAGGGCAGGGCGGGCAGGCGGAACATGAGCTGATGAGCCAGGAGCAGACGCCCGGGGGTTGGGTGGAAATTCGGTTGAGTGTGCGGGGCGCGCATCAAGGCGTGATGTGCAGGGGCACCTTTGCCAAGGTGATGCGCCGGGTTTGATCGCGGAAGGTGCCGGTGCCAATGATTTGAAACTCGCTGTCGCCAGCCGGCACCTTGGCGGTGCTGCTCAACTCCACCACGTATTCGCCGGCTCCTTTGGGCTCCTTGGTCAGCTTCGCGAGGAGGCCGGTCGGGAGCCGTTCGAAGGCGAACCCGACCTTGCTGTCAAACGCCTTGTCCAGCGCCGTCACGCGCACGGTGAAGCTGGCCTTGCCGCCGGCGGCGGGGAATTGGACGACATTCGTCGCGAGCGCGAGCTGGAAAAAGTCCGGTTGCTTTGGCCCGACCCCGATCGCCAGCAGCCCATCCAAGACGGGTGGCGGGAAGGGCACCGTCGGCCAGGCACGGCTGACCGCGCTCCAAGTGCTGGCGGTCGCGGTCAGCACGTTGGTCTCGCTAGTGGCGTGGCCAGTGATTTGCGAAAGCAGGAGCGTTCCCTGCCCGATGTCCGCCGGCACGTCAGCACGCAGGATGGTTTCGCTTTTGCCCTGGGCGATGACATTGGAGGAGAGCTGAAACTTGGCTGCCGCACTGCCGAGCGCAAGGGTGATGGGGCCGTTGAAGCCGCGACGCTGGGCCGTGACTTTCGCGGTGAACACGCCGCCCTGCGGAGGATTGAACCGATTGGTTTCAGCAATCAGCGCGAAGCCCGGGGTGAACGGCTCCACCCGCAGCCGGTAGGCAAAGGCCGGGCCACCGCGTCGCAGCAGATCCTCGACTGCCACGCGCACCGGGCCGTCCTGTTTGAAGGTCACGTCGAACGCCACGTCGTTCGTGCTGCCCGTGTCGCTCTCGGCCAGCAGTGCGCCGGTGCCGGACTCGACGCGCACGAAGAGGTCGGTTGGCGCGCCGGCCCGCCGGGTCTCGCCGGTGAACAGCAGCCGCTGGCCCTTCTGCACGGTGAACGTGAACCAGTCGCGGTCACGGGGCTTTGTGAAGCGCCCGTTCAGCACGCCAGGTGGTGTGAAGGCCAGGGCTTGTGCTGGCAGGTCGTTTGGCTCCGCCTCCAGAACCTCGGCCAACGCCGGCAAACTGGCTGGCTGTGGTTTGGCGGGGAGCGGGAAGGGTTGGCGGGCCAGAGGCAGACCGCCCACGCGCAAACGAAAGCGATAGTCTGCGCCCCCTTGCCAGCCCACATCGCGCACTTCGATGAAGCAGGTTGTGTCTGATGCGAATTGGTGATCGAGGTGCGCGTCCGCGCCAAGCCCGAGCGAGTCATCGGCCAGGGCCAGTTCGCGTCCGGCGGCATCAAGGAGACGGAACTGGGGATCGAGTTTTGAGCCCAGTCGCGCGGCGACCACTTCGATGGAGACGGTTTGTCCGGCCTTCGCCGGGAATTGGAAGAGCTCCGGCCGACCAGCCTTGCTCGCGCTCTCCACGGCCACTGGCGGTGTGAGTGCCTGGGCCGTCGCTCGTGTGCCAAGTTGCTTCGGATCGGCGGCGACCGTCGGCAGATCATCCACCAGGATGGGCAGCAGGTTGGCGACGCCATTGGTCGTCGCCAGCCACGCGGCGGCTAGGCCGATGGGCGTGCTGGCGTGGAAAGTGAGGCGGAAGGTGGCCTGTCGGGCATCGTTGGTCTGGACCTCGGCGGTTGCGCCAAAGCTGGTCCACAGCGTGGTGGCGTGGGTCAGGTTGTTGCCGTGAAAAACGAGGACGGCGGGCTGGCCGGGCGCCACGGCGGATGGGGTGGCGTGAGTGACGACAGGAACTTGCGCGAGACTCTCAAGCGCAACGGACGCCGCCAGCCAGGTCGTGGTGAGGAGTCGCTTCATCGCCTGCTGGTTTCGCCACAGCGCGGCTAAATGAGTTCCTTGATGACCTCGCCGGTTTTGGCGAGGAAGATGGGGCGATCTTCGGGCGTGTAGAGCGGCTTCTCGCGGTCGAGGCCGAGGAATTCGTAAACCGTCGCCGCGTAGTCCTCCGGTGTGAGCGGCCGGTCCACCACGTAGCCGCCTTCCTTGTCCGTCGCGCCGATGACTTGCCCGCCCGGAATGCCCGCGCCGGCGAAGGCGATGGAGTAGGCGTTCACCCAATGGTCGCGGCCTTGGAACTTGTTCAGGTGCGGCGTGCGGCCGAACTCGGTCACAAAGCACACCAGTGTTTCCTGAAGCAGCCCGCGCTGGTGCATGTCCTCCAGCAAGCCCGCGAGGGCATGATCGGTGGAGCCCATCATCGGCCAAGTGCCAATGCCGTAACGCCCCTCGCCGCCCGCCTTGTCGCGAATGGTGCCGCAGGATCCGTTGACGTAGATGTGATCGTGATGATCCCAGTTCATGTTGAAACCGCCCGGCGTCTTGGCGGTCTGGGGTTCGCGCACGTCCACGGTCACAAAGCGAACGCCGGCTTCAACGAGTTTTCGCCCCAGCAGATAGCATTGGCCGCGATGGCCGCGGCCGTAGAGATCCTTGATGGCGTCGGTTTCGCTTTGCAGGTCGAAGGCGTCGCGCGTTTTGGGGTTCGTCAGCAGGTTTTCCGCCTGATCGCTGAACGCGGCCATCGCCTTCACCCCGGTGCCGGCGGGCGGCAGGCCGACGTTCAGGTTGCTGAGCAGGTCACGGCGGTCGCGGAAGCGGCGTTCATCAATGCCGGTCAGCAGGCTCAGGTTGGGCACGCGCCACGCCGGGTCGGAAAGGTCGCGGCCGGTCGTCTTGAACGGTGCATGGCCGGCGGGCAGGAAGCCGGTGCGGGTCATGGCTGCCTGCTCGTGGTTGCCTGGCACCATGATGTAGGGTGGCAGGTAGCGGCAGGGGCTGCCCAGGGTGTGCGCCACGACACTGCCCATGTCCGGCATCTCGACCGGGCCACCGGGCATCTCGCCGGACAGGGCGTATTGCGTCCCGAGCGGATGGCCGTTGGCGACGTTGGTCTTGTGGTGCATCGAACGCACGACCGCGAGCTTGTCCGCATGGCGCGCGGTCTTCTTGAGCAGTTCGGTGAACTGCATGCCCGGGACATTCGTGGTGATCGGCTTATAAGGGCTGCGATGCTCAGCGACCACGTCTGGCTTGGGATCCCATGTGTCCATGTGGGACAGACCGCCCTGTTCCAGCAGCACCAGGACGTTCTTGGCGCGTCCGAAATGGCCACTCCGTTTCGCGGAACCACCCGCTGCCAGGGCGGGAAAGCCAGCCAACGCGGAAAGCCCGCCCATCAGTCCCAGTCCGATGAAGCTGCGACGGCGCAACGA
>CAIPBN010000895.1 GCA_903863315.1 uncultured Verrucomicrobiota bacterium
AACTTCGGAGTGGCCTTGGGCAAAAAGGGCGAACTCGACCGGGCGGTGCAACACCTGACCCGTGCGCTTGAGCTCAACCCGCAAAGCACGGAGGCGCACGCGCAGTTGGCGGAAGTGTTCACCAAGCAGGGAAAGCCTGACCTCGCCCGCCAGCACGCGGCGGAGGCCGAACGGTTGAAGAAGCTGGCTGAACCGCGTTGAGACCTCCCAGCGTGGCTCGACATTGGAATGTCGAGCTACTCGCCCAACAGATGGACCACGAGCTGGCGGCGGTGCGGCGCACTGCGGTGTTCCCAAACGTAGATGCCTTGCCAGGTGCCGAGCACGAGCGCGCTGTGCGCGATGGGAATGCTCAAGTTCACGGCCGTCAGCGCGGTGCGGATGTGCGCGGGCATGTCGTCATCACCCTCGCAGGTGTGCTGGAAGAGCGGGTCGCCGTCCGGAGCGAGGCGGGCAAAGAAGCGTTCCAAGTCACGCCGGACTTCCGGGTCGGCATTCTCTTGGATGAGCAGCGAGGCGGAGGTGTGCCGGAGGTGCAACGTGGCGAGACCGGTTTGCAGACCGGCTTGGCGGACGCGGTCCGCGACTGCTTCGGTGACTTCGGTGAAGCCGCGACCGCGTGTGGAAATGACCAGCTCGTGGACGCTTTGGCGCAGCATAGGCATGGAGGCGAAGACCGGGAAATTAGCGAGCAACCATCCAGCCCGCACCATCTCAACAACCGCCGCTCAGTTCTTCGCGAGCAGCTTTTCCAGTTCCTCGCTCTGAGGATGCCCCACTGACAGGGCCTTCTGGTAATGCCAGCGGGCAAGCTCACGCGTGGGCGGCTTCTGGGTGACATAGAAGACCGCGAGATTGTAGTGCGCCACCGCGTAGCCCGGGGCGATTTGGATGGCCTTGCGGAAGGCCGCCTCCGCAGCATCGCGCTGTCCCTGCTGGCCGAGGACCAGGCCCAGATAGTTCTGCGTCTGGGCGTTTTCCGGATCAATCTGCGCGGCGCGACTCAAGGCTTCGAGGGCGGGATCATACTTTTGCTCCCGGAACCGCAGCAGGCCCACCAACGCGAGGCTGAACCCGTCGTTGGGGTCCAAGGCAAGGGCTCGCTTGAGGCTGGAATCCGCTTCCGGGAGCTTGTTCAACTCCATCTGCGCCGCGCCCAGGTTGGCGAAGGCAAAGACGTTGTTGGGAACCAGATTGAGGACTTCGAGATATTTCTTCTCTGCCTCGTCGAAGCGCTGGGCGGCATACGCCCGCTGGGCTTCGAGGGCCACGACAGCAGCACCGGGCGGCAGGACGGCAGGAGAGGATTTCTCTGCGGTCTTGGCGACCGGCGCGGAAGCCGCAGCCGGGGCAGAGGAGCTTTTCATCAAGGCGAGCTCCTCTGCGGTGTAAGGTGTTTTTCGAGCCTCCAGCACCGCCATCTTCGCCTGGCTGGCGGCCAGTTGCTGCTGCAATTGGTCGCTGGCGTTGCTCGACACCTTCTTCCGCTCCTCCAGTTGCTTTTGCAGGTCGAGGAGCTGCTTCTGAAGGCTCTCCCGGTCCTTCTCCAACTGGCGGAGCTTGGCCTCGTCCGCCGCGCCCTTCTGCATCTGGGCCTCAAGGCTCTTCACGACGGTTTCCAAGTCCCGGTTCTTTTTCTCAAGGGACTTGTATTGGTCCACCGTGATGCCAGTCGCGTTGTTCGGGTCGGTGAGCAGGGCTTCCATCTTCTTGTTGGCCTTCGCCAGGTCGGCCACCCGAGTTTGCTCGGCCTTCAACTCCGCCTTGGCGGCGGAAAGCAGGGCGGCCAGCTCCTCGGACTTCTCGCCGGCGGCGGCCCGCTTGTTCAGCTCCTCGATTCTGGCCTTCAGCGCGGAGACCTCCTTCCGGAGAACCGGCACCTCGGCCTTGTCGGTCAGGACCGCGACCCGCTTTTGCAGGTCATCGCGCTCCTTCGTGGTGACGGCGATCTGCTTGGCGAGGTCCTCGATTTCAATCTGCTTCAGGTCGGCGGCCTTCTGGAGGTCGCGTGCCTTCTGCTGAGCTTTGGCCATCTCGGCCGGGTCGGTGTCCTTGGGGCGGGCGGCGAGGGCTTCGCGGAGCTTTTGCTGATAATCGGTGCGTTCGGAGCGAATCTTGACCAGCTCGTTGTTCAAGTCCCGAAGTTGCTTCTCCATGCCGGTGAGCTTGGCCGAGCCCGCGTCATCGGCCTGCTGGCTCGGTGGAATGACCGGCACGGGCGTCGTGGTGCCCGGGAACTGCACGTTGAGCTTCTGGATGAGGTCATCCAGATACTTGAGCCGGAACTCCACCAGTTTCGGCTCGTAGGTCTTGTAGGCGGACTGGATCTTGAGCAGGTCCTCCTTGGCCGTGAGGTATTTCTCCAAGGCGGCCTTGCCCTTGCCGCTTTCGCGCAGTTGATCCCCCTGCAAAATGATGTTGAAGACGCGGACGTAAAGCTCATCAGCCGCCGCAGCCCTGGCACTGGACGAGGCCAGAACCACGCAGGCGGCACAAAGAATGAGCCGGAAAACATGCTTCATGGCCGCAGCTTAGGTAGGAGCGGGCTGGATTTGCAATCCGATTTCGGACCGAACCAGCCACCCCCCATGCCCGGGCCGCAGACCCCGGCCGAAACTTACTTCAGCCAGCCGGGAGCATCTTTGGCGGCTTGCCGTCCAACGTTTCATGCATGCTGACCCCGATGCGGATTCTCCGTGTTTCACCCGATGACATCCACCCCTGCCAGCCGCTACTCTGACGCCCATCTCCCATGAGTGCCTGTCGGCCAGTCGTGTCCGTCTCACAATTTTCTTACGATTCTTTTACAACCCACTGCCAGCCACTGCCAGCCCTCCACCCACTCACCACCATGAAAACCCCGCCCGCCGCCTCTTCCCGCTGCCCGCTCCTGTTCGCCATCCTAATCCTGCTCCGGTTCTCCCCCGCTTTTGCCCAGGTCCTGCTCAACGTGGACTTCGGCGTCGGCGCGGCGAGTGGGAAGGTGGGGTTCGCCGCAACCGGTCTCGCAACGAATGACTTCTGGAACCTCCACGCACACTACAACCCGCGCTTCACCCCCGGTCAGCCACCCGTGCCCAACCGCACGACCTCCAACCTCAAGTTCTCCGACAAGTCCGACTCTGCCGTGTCCATCGTCGTCGCGAACGCTCCCGGCGTCTGGGGCAATGCGTCCGGCGACCCGATGTTCGACGCGTTCCTCTTTGCGCAGAACGGCTCAAACATCGTCGTAACCGTCCGCGCACTGGAGGCGGGGCGCTACCATTTCTACCTCTACGGGCACGCCGAGCCGGACGCGACAGCGGAGCAAAACTCCGTCTTCTCCCTCCGCAGCGGCACGAACGCACTCGGCCCGCTCACCGCCGCGCCCGCGCCGGGCTGGAAGGTTTCACAAGGCTGGCAGGAAGGCCGGCAATTCGTCGTGTTCCGCGATGTGCCGGTGGAGAAAGACCAGTCGGTCGTCATCGAAGTCGCACCCGGTCCCGGTGGCGTCGCCGTGCTGAACGGCCTGCAAATCATCTCGCGCGGCTCCGGTCCGCCCAAGACGGTCGGCCTCGCCACCCTGCCGCCGCCCGCGACTTACACCAACCTCATCGTCCGCGAGGTGCGCTACGACGGGAAGGTCACCGACACCGAGGCGCGCTTCACGGCCACGGTGGAGGTGGAATCACTGACGACCAACGAGGTCAGCGCGATTCTCTTCGAGGGCGACATCGCGGTGTTCGCGCCGGAACTGCCAGCGGGAGTCCGCCTCACCCGTGCCGGCGATTTGCAATCGCCGTCTTTGGCGAACGACAGCTCTGGACGGCGGTTACAAACCGCCGGCACGCGCGCGGGGACCTATCGCCTCCACTGCGCCAAGCCCGGCGTCCACACGCTCAAGCTCGCAGTCATCGCGCGCATCACCAAGGCCGAGCCGTGGAACCACATTTCCTTCACCGGCCCGCCCGCCGCGACTGCCAGCCTCAAGGCCGAGGGCAACACCGGCGTTGAAGTCGAACTCCTCAGCGGCGCGCTCATCGAGAGCGCGACGACGAAGGCGGCTTCCGCCCTCGCGGGCGTCGTCGGTGCGGACCGCGTCGTGTCGCTGCGCTGGCAGAGCAAGACCACGGAGATTGCCCGCAAGTCCCTCATCACGGTGGACACCGCCGCCGCCGCGCAGGTCTCGCCCACGGTCATCAAGTTCACCACGCAGCTCCGTTACGAGCTGCTCCAGGCCAGCGTGCCGCGCCTCACCGTCGGCCTGCCGCCAGGCCACACGCTCACCCGCGTGCAGGGCGACGGCATCCGTGACTGGAACACCGGGAAGACCGCCGCCGGCCTGCCCGCCGGCTGGTCCGTGCTGACCGTTGAGTTCGCCAAGCCGGTGGAAAAAACCTACGCCCTCGCCCTCTACACCGAGCAGCCCGTCGAGACCACGCCCGCGCAAGCCACGCTCGCCGTGCCGCAGCCGTTGGACATCGAGCGCGAGGCCGGCACATTCGCCGTCAGCGCGGACGACACGTTGGTCGAGGTCGAGTCCGCCCCCGGCCTCCGGCAGGTCAACGCCAGCGCCGGCACGCTCTTCGCGTGGCGCTTCAACGCCCGACCCTTCAGCGTCGCCGCCCGGCTGCGGCGCATCGAGCCGGTGCTGGAAACCGCCGCGCGCCTCACCGCCCGGCTGGAGGAGTCGCGCCTCGTCGTGAGCCACGCGGTCAACCTCAGCGTGCTCAAGTCCGGCATCTACACCGCCGAGTTCAGCTACCCGACCAACTTCAACGTGACCGACGTGCGCGGCGCGAACGTGGAGGATTGGAAGGCCACGGCGGGCAAACTCAGAATCAACTTCACCCAGCGCGTGCTTGGGACGCACCGCCTCGACCTCACGCTGGAGCAGGCGCACAAAACCTTCCCCGCGCAAATCACCGTGGCCCCCGTGCGACTCGCGGGCGCGACGAAGGAAACCGCCTTCATCGGCGCGGCCTCGGCAGCGGGCATCCGGCTCAAGACCGATACGCTGACCAACGCGCGGGAGATTCCGGTAACGCAGCTCAGTCAGCGAGCCGGTGATGAAGCGCTGGCCTTCACTGCTGATGCCGCCGATTGGAAACTCTCCCTCGCCACCGAGCGCCTGCCCGCGCGCGTCGTGGCCGAGGTGTTCAACCTCGTCACCGTCGGTGACGGCCTCGTGGGCGGCAGCGCGACCATCCGCTTCGGCATCCTGAATCAGGGCGTGCAGGAGTTCAAAGTGCGGCTGCCGGCGCACTGGAAGAACGTCGAGTTCACCGGGCCGAACATCCGGCGGAAGGAGCAGGCGACGAACGTGTGGACCATCTCCCTCCAAGACAAAGCCTGGGGCGGTTACACGCTCGTCGTCACCTACGACTACCAGTTCGACCCGAAGAAAGCCGCGCTCGACCTCGCGGGCGCGCATTGCGACGGCGTCGAGCGCGAGACCGGTTCGCTCGCGGTCACGGCGGCGGCGAACTTGAAACTCCAGCCCAAGCCCGCCGCCGAGCCGTTGCGGGCCATTGACCCGAGCGAGCTGGCCGAGACCGACCGCGCGCTCTGCACCCGGCCCGTGCTGCTGGCGTGGCGCTACACCGGCGGGGACTTCGCTCTCACGGCGGACGCGGCGCGCTTCGACGAGGAGCGCGTGCTGGATGCCGTGGCCGACCGCACGCAAATCACCAGCGTCGTGACCGAGGCGGGCGAGATGCTCACGCAGGCCAGCTTCATGGTGAAGAACAACGACCGGCAGCATCAGCGCTTCAAGCTCCCGCCGGGCGCGACCTTCTGGGGCTGCTACGTGAACAACGAGCCGAGCAAGGCCGAGCGCGACGGCGAGTGGCTCGTTGTCCCGCTGCCGCGCGGCGCGAACCGCGACGAGGCGTTCGCCGTGGACTTGGTGTATCAGCAAAAGCTCGCGGCGCTCGACCGCTGGCTGCCGCAATCCGTCGCGCTCACCGCGCCGGCCACCGATGTGCCGAACACCTACGCCGAATGGCAGCTCTTCGTCCCCGCCACCAAGCGCGTCTCCAGCTTCGGCGGCACAATGACCGTGGCGCGCGGGACGACGTATGAACTCGCGGACGCGTGGCGGCTCTTCAAAGCCCATTCCTACGTCTATCTCCACGATAATGGCGGCACCGTGTTTTTCATCTTCTGCGTCGTGCTCGCATACGGTGCGGTCGTGGCAGGTCGACGCGGTGGGGTCAAAGGACTCCTCCGCTTCAGCGGGGTGGCCATCGTGCTGGCCGTGTTGGCGGCTATGGCGTTGCCCAACTTCAGCAGCCGAACCCGATTTGCGGAGGCTCAATTCGGCGGTGGCCAATCGCGCGAGGATGACCACTTGATTGAGTCGCTGCGGGCGATTGAGGCCAGCGGCCAAACTCGCGATGCAGTGGCACTGGCTTTGGCCGAGCAAGAGGATGTGCGCGCGGTGACACGCGGGTCCGTCCCGGCTCCCGTTGCCGCCAACAAACCCGCCGAGCCGCAGCAGTTGCGGAAGGAGATGGAGCGTCTGGCCGAGGTGGACAAAAAGCAGATGGCCTATCGCGAGAAGTCCGAGTCGCTCACCGGCGAGGAAAGTGCCCGCAAGCTGGACCGCCTCGCCGCCTTGGCTGGTGAAGCTAAAACCAAGGCCACAGCCGAGGCCGGAGCCAAAGCGGAAGCTGAACAGAAGCCCGCCATGCACTGGGCATTCTCCCCGGTAGCCCCACGGGCCGCCTCCGGTCCAGTGCCCCCGACGACGCCACCCGTTGCCACGCCTCCGCCTGCGTTGCAGATACAGGAGCCGCAGGGGAATCCCATTGCCCCGGCTGGAACTGTCGCGCTCGGTGGCGTTGTTAATTCCGTTGATTTCACCACGCCCACGGACGGTGCCGCAGCGCCGGGCCGCTTCCAACTCGGTGCGCTCGCCGTCACCGGCTTGTCATCGGGCGGCGCGGGCGGCGGCGGCCGTGGTTTCGCCGATGCTTCCGGCGAGGCCGCACAAGTCGCGGCGGGGATGCGGTCCATCCGCATTGACATCCCGCGCAGCGGTCAGGCGTTCACGTTCACCAAGGTGCTCAACCTCAACAAAGATGCGCTGGGCATCGAACTGGCGCTGATGCCGCTGGGCAAGTTCCGCGCCGCGCAATCCGCCGGGCAGCTCGCGCTGTTCGTCGGCGGGTTGCTGTGGGCCTTCCTCTGCTGGCGCAGCGCGGACCGCAGCAGCTTCGGCATCGCCCTCGGCTTAGCGCTCGCACTCGCGGGCGTGACGTGGCTGGGCATCTCGGCCCGGACGCTGCACTGGGTGCTTATCGCAGCTGTGCCGGTTGTAGGCGGGGCAGGGCTGTTGTGGGCGGCGTGGAAGTGCTGGCCGAAGCAAATGCGGAATGCGGAATGCGGAGTGCGGAATGAAGGCGTTACGCCGCCCGCACTTGGCGCTGACGCGGCTGCCGCTCCGGCTGAGAAGAAGGACGACGCTGGTTCGGGTTCCGTGCCGCCAGCAGCCGCACTCATTGCGCTCCTGTTCGCCGGGCAGGTCGCCTTCGCCCAGGATTCCATTCCGCATTCCGCATTCCGCACTCCGCATTCCGTCACGCTGACCTCCGCCAGCTACACCGGCACGCTCCGTGAAAAATCCGCCGAGTTCACCGCCACGCTGGCGCTCACCAGCACGGGCACGAACCAGACCTTCACGCTCTTCGGCGGCGATGTGGCCATCCAGAGCTTCACCGCGAAGGCCGGCGAGGCGCGGCTGGTGCGCGAGGGCGTGACGGCCCGCGTCTGGTTGCCCAAGGCTGGCGCGGTCACGGTCGAGCTGAAGCTGCTCGCGCGGCTCGAAGGCGATGCCACCAAGCGCCGGCTCGCGTTCGGCCTGCCGCCCGCGCTGGCCAGCCAGTTCACCGCCGTCATCGAGGAGGCCGATGCCGATGTGGAGTTCCCCACCGCCGTCGCTTTCAAGCGCACCCCCGCCGGCAAGCAGACACGCGTGGACGCCATCATCGGCAGCACCGACCGCGTGGACCTCGCGTGGACACCGCGCGTCAAACGCATCGCCGAGATGGACGCAACCGTCTTCGCGCAGACCGCGACGCTCGTGACCGTGGGCGGCGGCGTGGTGAATTCGCGCGCGTTCGTGGACTACCAGATTGCGCAGGGCGAATTGAAGCAGGCGAAGGTGCGTTTGCCCGCCGGGCAACGGCTCTTGCGCGTCGAGGGCGAAGGCATCCGCACGTGGGAACTGCTCACGGAAGCCGGCGCGGAAACGCTCGTCGTGGATTTGCTCAAGGGCGTGACCGCGAACTGGCGGTTGACCATCGAGACCGAGAAGTCGCTCGGCGCGCTGCCCGCGACAGTGCGGGTCGAGGTGCCCATCGTGCAGGACGTGCGGCGCGAATCCGGCCTCGTGGCCGTGCGCGGCGCGGAGGAGACGAGCCTCGCAGTCGAGACGGCGACGGACCTTCAGCGCGTGGACCTCGCGGAGTTCAACCGCGCCAGCAAGCAGAACCACACCGACCTCGTCAGCGCGTTCCGCTACCTGCGCAGCGCGTTTGCCTTCGCAGTGAAGGCCGAGGCCGTGCAGCCGCAGGTGGACGCGACGGTGATGCAGCGGCTCCGCGTGGGCGTGGAGGAGCTGCGGCTCGCGGCGGAGGTGACCTACAACGTGAAGAAGGCCGGCATCTTCCAGCTCCGCGCGCAGATTCCGGTGGGCTGGCGGATTGAAACGGTCGGAGTGGTGGACGCCGCGTTGCGCCAGCGGGGCAGCGCGTTTGGCGTCGTGAACAACTGGACCGAGAAGACCGAGGCCGGCGCGCGCGTGCTGGAAGTTCCCTTGCGCGAACGCACGCAGGGCGCGGTCTCGCTGCTGGTCATCCTCGCGCAGACCTTGAAGGAAGCGCCCAAAACACTCGCCGTGCCGGCGGTGCATCCGCTGGGCGTGGACAAGCTGAACGGCTTCGTTGCGGTGAGCACCGAGGCGGGCCTGTCGGTGAAGACGGACGGCTTCGACGGCTTGACGGAGATTCCCGCCGCGACCATGCCAGCGGGTATTTACAAGGGCCTGAGCGAGCAGCCGACGCTGGCGTTCAAATTCCTTTCCTCCGAGCCCAGCGCGACGGCGACGTGGAAGCTGGGCATCGCGGCGGAGCAACTTGAGTCGTGGGTGCGCGCCGAGGTGGTGAACCTCATCAGCGTGACCGAGACGCTCGTGAGCGGGCGCGCGCTGGTGCGGCTGGACATCGCCAACGCGCCGGTGAAGGAGTTCCGGCTGAAGATTCCGCTGACGGTGACGAACGTGGACATCAGTGGCGCGAACATCCGCCGTCGCGACCAGACCGGCGAGGTGTGGCGCGTGGAATTGCAGAACAAGCTGCGCGGCCAGCACACGTTCATGGTGACGTGGGAACAGCCGCGCGTCGCCAAGACCAACGCGCCCGTGGACGTGCCGGCGGTCGAGGCCGTGGGCGTCGAGCGCGAGACGGGGTCGGTGGCGATTCTCGCCAAGCCGCCGTTGCAGGTGATGGAGAAGGCGAAGAGCGGCGAGCTGCTCGTAGCCGACCCGCGCGAGCTTCCCGAGTGGGCGGCGGCTTACGCCAGCGGCGCGAAGGGCGAGCAGGTCGTGCTGGCGTGGCGTTACCTGCGGCCCGGCTGGAAGCTCGCGGTCACGCCGCAGCGGTTCGCCGAGGCGGCGGTGTTGCAGGCGCTCGTGGACAGCGCGCGGCTTACGACCGTCGTGGCCGACGACGGACAGATGATGACGGAGGTTTCCCTCTCGGTGCGCAACAACGGCCGGCAATTCCTCGAAGTCGAGCTGCCGCCGGGCGCGATGGTGTGGAGCGCGTTCGTCGCCGGCACGCCGGTGCGGCCCACGAAGCAGGGCGGCAAGCTGCTGCTCCCGCTGGAGCAGAACGCCCGCGACACGGCGATGGCGGTGGAGTTCACCTACGTTGCCGCGGACAAGTTCCCGAAGCGCAAGGGCAACGTCGCCTTCGCGTCGCCCAAGCTCGACGTGCCGCTGAAGAACGCGCGCTGGGAGCTGCTGCTGCCGCCGGACTACGAATACACGGACTTCGCCGGCACCATGGGCCGCGACCTCAGCGGCGCACCGGTCGTGACGGTGAATTACTCGGCCACGGAGTATTCCCGGCAGGAGGCGCGCAGCAAGGAGCTGCGCGACAATGAATCCAAGTCGAGCCTGGGCCGGCTGAACGGGCTGCTCTCGTCCGGCAAGTTGAGCGAGGCGAACAACGAGTGGTTCAACTTCAAGCGCAACGTGAACAACCCGCAGGGCAATCGCGGCACCCAGGGCGGACAGCCGGGCAAGGACATGGATGGCGACGAGTTCCGCCAGTTGAAGGAAGTGGAGCAGCAGCTCCGCCGCTCGCAGGCGAGCAACCTCGTGCAGGCGCAGCAGGCTTACACCTTGGACAACGCAACCCGGCTGGGCTTGCAGACCGACGCCTACTTCCGCGCGCCCGCCGAGACCAAAGGCGCGCAATCGCAGGCCGGCCAGCAGGTGTTGCTCTACGACACCGACGCCGCCGAGCAGCAGTTGGAGAAGCTCCAAAAGGCGCAGGAAGTGACCGTCGCCACTGTGCAGCCGCTGCGGGTGAACCTGCCCTTGCGCGGCCAGCGCCACGTCTTCACCCAAGTCCTCCAGACCGAGGTCAACAAGCCCATGACCGTCGAGTTCGCCGCGCGCAATCTGAAAGCCGGCGGCTGGCTCAAGCCCATCGCGCTGACGCTCGCCGCCTTCCTCGCGCTGTGGATTGCCGTGGCCGTCTTCGCGCAACGTCGGACAGCGTGATCCCGTTCCCGTAGGAGACGACGTGGGGAGTCTCACTTGTCTCCGATTGAGCCCGAACGCTGAAGTTGGGCCCGCGAAACACGCCAAACAAACGAAAGGGAGAGGTGTTGTGCAAAGGGTCCGATGCACAAAACCAAACCGTTGGAGCCGATCAGTAAGTCCCTGACTTTCGCGTCCTTTCGCGTGTTTCGCGGGCTCCACTTCGGTTTTCGGGTTGAGTCGGAATACCAATCAGAGACTCCTCACGTCGTCTCCTACGAGGCTCACTGTCACCGCTGACATCCCGGACAGAAAAAAGTGCTCCGTGCCGACTGCACGAGACGCTGGATGGGCGCGGCACACTTCACACACGGCTGGCCCGCGCGGTCATACACCCGCAGCCGCTCCTGATAGAACTGCGATTGGCCCTCCACCGCGCCGTAGTAAAACAGCCCGTCGCGCCTTCCGCCGCCCGCGAAGTCCAACGGTATCGTGCTGCCGCATTCGATGGCCTCCGCCAGCACCTCGCGAATCGCCGCGTGCAGCCGCGCGACCTCCGCCGCCTTCACCCGTCGCGCCGCGCGCTTTGGTGAAATGCCCGCGCGGAAGAGCGCCTCGCTCGCGTAGATGTTCCCGATGCCCGCGACCAGCGACTGGTCGAGCAGCTTCACCTTGATGGCCTGGGCCGAGCGACGCAGCGCGGCGGTGAAGGCCCCGACAGAAAACGCCGCGTCCCACGGCTCCGGCCCGAGCGCACGCACCGCCGCATCCTCCAGTGTGAACCGTCCGAACTGTCGCGGGTCTTCATACACGAAGTTGCACGCCCCGAGTCCCAGCACCACCACCGCATGCTTCGGCAACGGCGCGGCTTTCGGCTGGAGAAACATCCGTCCCGTCATGCCCAGGTGCCCGGTGACGGTCACTTCCCCTGCCCTGCCCTTCCGCCGGAGCGTGAACACCAGATACTTCCCCCGGCGTGACAGCCCGAGAAACTTCGCTCCAGTCAGGGCCGCCCCCAACGCGCGCTCCGACGTGGGCCGCAGCACCTTGGCCTTCCGCACCGTGACCCCACGCACCACCTTGCCCCGCAGCAGCGGCGCGAGATGACGCACAAGCACTTCGACTTCGGGCAGTTCCGGCACGCCCCGAAGCCTGCCCGGAAAACCCACCGGCTCCAACCCTCGAAACGCATTCCCCGCGCAGGCAGCGGTGTCTTCCGTTGTCAGGCAAACGCCTGACAAGCTTGTCAGGCTTTTTCCGTCTTGGTCGCCACCGTGCCTCACGTAAAAAATCACCCCCGTCGCCTCCAGCTTGGAACGTTCCGGGAATGGCCGGGATGAGGACGGAGGCGGACCGGAGTCGCCAATCAATCCATGTCCAGCCGCCACATCGCCAACGCCGCGCCCACCGCCCAGGATTACTGGCGGCGGCTGGCGGAGCGGTCGGGCTGGAAGGTCAGCACCGCCGCGCAGCTCCTCGGCATCTCCGTGCGCCAGGTTGAACGCCTTGGCCAGGAACAGTTGGGCTGCCCGCCGCACCTCTGGTTTCACTGCGAACGCATGACCGCCGCCAGCCAGCTCCTCGCCGCCGGCCAGTCCGTCAAGCTCGTCGCCGCCCAGCTCGGCTACACCCAGCCCGCCAACTTCAGCCGCGACTTCAAGCGCCACCACGGCCGCCCCGCCCGCTCGTTCACGCCCCGCCTCATTGGCCCGCCCCCGCCAGCGTTGGACACCTCCGGCTCCTCGCAAGCCCGCGAGTGATCCCCGCCGCTCACACCCGCCTCCCGCTCCGCCGCATCCTGCTGCTCGCAATCCAGAGCGCCACCTCACGCACAGGTCACCCGGGACGCACAGCCCAGCGGTGGCTGGCGGTGTTCGCCCTCTACCCGTGAATGAAGCCCTCCCTGCCGTGTGCCATACCAACTCCCCATGAACCTCTCGTCTGGAGTGCGGACGCCCACGGCCGCAGCCCGCTGATCCGGACGTGGGCGTCCGGGCTCCAAAGCCTCGGCGATTCAAGGGCTGAAATCGCCGACGTTGGCGGGCCGTGGCTTCTCTCCCTGCGGTAGAGGGGCGGGGTGAGGGAGAGTGGCGCGCCGATCAAACCGCCCGTGTTCGACCCAACTATTTCAGCCGCTGGCATCAGCCCGGCACCGCCCCGGGCTGCCTTGGCGGACTTCGCGGACTTCGCGTGAGCCCACGGCGGCTTGCCGGATCAGTGCAACGTCTTGCTGCGCCGGAGCAAATCCTGCCGGGCAATCAGGTCCACCACCTGCACCCGGTCCGGCAGCAGCCGGAAGATGGGCACCGGCGAGATACAACTGAGGCGGGCGGGTGGACAAGAAGGAGGACGGCGGATGTAGATTGCCGACGCCCGCGCCCAAAACTGGCGGGCGTCGCGTTGGACGTTCAGCCAGGCACCACCCGCAGCATCCAGCAGCCGGGCAAACTTTCCTTCATGCGGGACGCCCTGTCGTGCGTCCAAGCGCGCGTTCATTAAGTCACTTGATCTGCATGATGCGAAGAATCTCGATGGTGGCCGCCGTTGGTCTGGCCTGGTCCGTGGCAACGGTTGGTGCCTTTGCGGCCACCACGCCCAGTCCCGAGGAGGTGGCCTTTTTCGAGCAGAAGATCCGGCCGGTGCTGCTCTCCGCCTGTTACGAGTGCCACTCGGCGGAGGCGAAGGCGAAGGGCAAGTTGAAGGGCGGCCTCTTCCTCGACACCCGCGCCGCGTTGCTCACGGGCGGCGACGAAGGCCCGGCGCTCGTGCCCGGCAAGCCGGACGACAGCCTGCTCATCAAGGCGCTGCGCTGGGCGCGCGAAGACCTGCACATGCCGCCCAAGAAGAAGCTCCCGCCGGAGGTCATCGCGGACTTCGAGAAATGGATCGCGATGGGCGCGCCGGACCCGCGCACGGGCGAGGTGGCCAAGGCGCGGCGCGAAATCAGCATTCCGCAGGGCCGGGATTACTGGGCCTTCCGCCCGCTCAAGCCAGTGCCGGTGCCCACCGTGAAGAACGCCACGTGGGCGAAGACGCCGGTGGACCGGTTCATCCTGGCCCAGCAGGAAAAGGCCGGCGTCACCCCCAGCCGGCCGATTGGGCGCGAGCAGTTGCTGCGACGCGTGACGTTTGATCTCACCGGGTTGCCACCGAAGCCCGAAGAAGTCGCCGCCTTTGCGGCGGATACCTCACCGCAGGCACTGGCCAGCGTGGTGAACGCAGCGCTGGCGAAGTCCGCGTATGGTGAGCGGTGGGGCCGGCATTGGCTGGACATCGTGCGGTTCGCGGAGAGCGGCGGGTATGAGTTCGACGGGTTCCGGCCCGGAGCCTACCACTACCGGGACTGGGTGATTCGCGCGCTCAACGACGGGATGCCCTACGATCAGTTCATCCGCTGGCAACTCGCAGGCGACAAGCTCCGGCCCGACTCGGTCGAGGGCGCGAGCGCGACGGGATTCCTCGTGGCCGGACCTTATCCCGGGCAAATCACCGCGAAGACCATCGAACGCATCCGCTATGACCAGCTTGATGACATGGTCTCGACCATCGGCAGCGGCTTCCTCGGCCTCACCCTCGGCTGCGTGCGCTGCCACGAGCACAAATACGATCCGATTCCGCAGGCGGACTATTACGGCATCGCCGCCGCGCTGGCGCGCACGGTGCATGGCGAGCTGAAGATTGACCGGCAGCACGAAGAGACACAGCGCAAGCTCGCGGCGCACAAACTCGCGGGCGAGCCGTTGCTGGCCGCGCTCAAGCGGTTTGAATCGGATGAGTTTCCGGCGCGCTTCGCGAAGTTCCTGGCCACAGAGGCCGCGTCGCCGACGAACTCCGCGCCGTGGCAGATGTGCGACGTAACCTCCGCCACCGCCACGTCGGCGGCGCTCGTCATCGCGCGCGACAGCTCGGTGCGCTACGTGGGCAACAAGGCGAAGGACGACACCTACACCGTGAAGGCCGTGACGTATCAGCGCGGTCTGCGCGCGTTCCGCCTCGACGCCCTGGCGGACGACGCCTCGCCCGCGAAAGGGCCGGGCCTGTCCGAGAACGGCAACTTCGTCCTGAGCGAGCTCAAGGTCACCGCCCGCCCGCTGGACTCGAAGTCCAAGGCCAAGCCCGTCACGGCCAAGCTCAAGGGCACGGCCGCCACGTTTGAGCAGAAGAACTATCCGCTCGCCGCCGTCACGGACAACAAGCGGGGCTCGGGCTGGGCCGTCGCGCCGGAGTTTGGCAAGGACCACGCGGCCATTTTCCAGATCGAGGGCGAGCCGTTGGGCTTCGAGGGCGGCACGGAGCTGGAATTCCAGCTCGTGTTCAAAGGCTTCTTCGGCCTGGGCAAACTGCGCCTGGGCTTCAGCAATGGGGAATCGCCCGCCACTCTGGCCGATGCGCAGGTGGAGCAGGCGGTCCGCGAGCTGCACCTCACGCTGGCCGCGACCGGCGGCACGCTGAACGCCACCAACCAGACCGCGCTCTTCCGCTGGTTCACGCGCTTTGATGCCGAGGCCGAGCGGCTGCAAGCCGCCGTCCGCGACCACGACGCGAAGACGCCGAAGCCTGATTTGGTCGCCGTCTATTCCACCAAGGCCGGCGGGCAGGACGTTCACCTGCTGCGGCGCGGCGAGGTGGACAGCAAAGTGTCCAAGGCGAATCCGAACTACCTTCAAGTGCTCAACACTGCCGCTGAAGGAGAGAAGCGCTGGCTCCCGAAACCCGAGACCGATCCGCGCGTCGCGCTGGGAGACTGGCTGACAGATGCCGAACACGGCGCGGGCAGTCTGCTCGCCCGCGTGATGGTCAACCGCATCTGGCACCACCACTTCGGGCGCGGCCTGGTTGCAACGCCGAACGACTTTGGCGTGCAGGGCAAGCCCCCCACGCATCCGGAGCTGCTCGACTGGCTGGCGGGCGAGTTCGTGCGCGGTGGCTGGCAGCTCAAGCCCCTGCACCAGCTCATCACGGCCAGCGCGGTCTACCAGCAAGGCGCGGAACTCAAGCCGGCGAATTTGAAGGCGGACCCGGAGAACAAGCTTTGGTGGCATCGCCCCGCCCGGCGGCTGGAAGCCGAGGCCATTCGCGACGCGCTGTTGAGCGTGGGCGGCAAGCTGGAGGACAAGCTCTACGGTCCGAGCGAGACGAATTACGAGTCGCCGCGCCGCAGCGTTTACCTGCGCGTCAAGCGTAGCGAACTCATCCCGTTCCTCACGCTGTTCGACGCCCCCGAACCGGCGGCGAGTGTCGGCGAGCGCGGTGCGACCACGTTGCCCACCCAGGCGCTGGCGATGATGAACTCGACCTTCGTCCGCGACATCGCCGACCGGCTCACGAAACGCGTGCTGAAGCCTGACATGGAACCGGCCACCGCCATCACCGAGGCCAGCCGCATCGCCCTGGGCCGTGCGCCGACCGCCACCGAGCTGGCCAGGCTGGTGAAGTTCTTCGAGCAACAGCGCGAACTGCTGGGCCCGCCGGCCACGGACGCGAAAGCCGCCGCCGCGCAAACCAACCGCGCCCTCACCGAAACCAGCCTCGTCCTGCTCTGCATGAACGAGTTCATCTACGTGGATTGATTTATGTTCGGCCAATACGCCCCCAACGAGCTCGCCCTTCCCTCGCGTCGCCGCTTCCTCCAGCGGTCCGGCCTCGGCCTCGGTTCCGTCGCGCTGGGCACGCTGCTGCATGAGCAGTCACGTGGCATCGCCGCGCCGGTGAACCCGCTGGCCGCCCGCCCGCCGCTCTTTGCCGCCAGCGCCAAGCGCATCGTGTGGTTGTTCATGACCGGCGCGCCGTCGCAAGTGGACACCTGGGATTACAAGCCCGAGCTGCAAAAGCGCAGCGGTGAAGCGCTCCCCGGCAGCGATCCCAAGACCGGCTTCTTCACCACGAGCGGGAAGATTCTCAAATCCCCGTTCGGCTGGAATCAGCATGGCCGCTCGGGCGCCTGGGTCTCGGACATCTTTCCGCATCTCTCACACCATGTGGATGACATGGCGTTCATCCACTCGATGCACCTGCGCGCGAACAACCACGCGCCCGCCTCGATGGAGCTCATGTGCGGCGTGGACCGTCCCGGCCTGCCCAGCGCTGGCGCGTGGGTCACTTATGGACTCGGCGCGGACAACCAGAACCTCCCCGCCTTCGTCGTGCTGCACGAGACGCGTCCGCGCGGCGACGACCAGATTTGGAGCGCGGGTTTCCTGCCCAAGACCTATCAGGCGCTCACGCTCGACGCGCGGCGGCGCGAGGTGATTGACAATCTCGCCCGCGCCAAGGACGAGTCCGAACCCCAGCAGCGCGCGACGCTCGACTTGCTGGGCGCGCTCAACCGCGACCACGCCCAGGCGCGCCCGACACAGGCCGACTTGCTTTCGCGCATCAACTCCTTCGAGTTGGCCTATCGCATGCAGATGGCCGCACCCGAGGCGATGAACATCGAGAACGAATCCGCCGCCACGCGCCAGCTCTACGGCCTCGACCAGAAGGAATCGGAGACCTTCGGCCGCCAGTGTCTCATCGCGCGGCGCCTGCTCGAACGCGGGGTGCGTTTTGTGCAAATCTTCGCCGGCAAGGGGGCCAAGGAAGATGGCAGTGTCAACGACGTGCCCTGGGACGGACACAACAACATCGAGAAGAATCACCGTTCCTGCGCCGCCGCCACGGACCAGCCCGCCGCCGCGCTGCTCGCCGACCTCAAGGCGCGCGGGATGCTGCACGACACGCTGGTGGTGTGGGGCGGCGAGTTCGGACGCACGAGTGATTCGCAGGGCAGCCTGGGCCGCGACCACAACCCCAAGGGCTTCACCATCTGGATGGCCGGCGGCGGGGTGAAGGGCGGCGTCCACTACGGCAGCACCTGCGAGTTCGGCTACAAGGCCGTCGAGAACAAGGTGCACGGCAACGATCTGCACGCGACCATCCTGCACCTGCTGGGCATGGATCACGAGAAGCTGACCTACCGCCACAACGGCCGGGACTACCGGCTCACGGATGTCGGTGGGAATGTGATTCAAGAGCTGATCGCCTGAACCCACAGCGCCCGGCCAGCGGTCTTTCCACTGCGGCATTTACCGCCTGTGGACCCCGTGTCACTTTGCCGCCCGTCACTTTCCCCGCAGTCGTTTGTGGGGTGTCCCGATCTGCTCATTTATGAAATTTGGAACTACTTGGTCTCGTGCTCTCGCCCTCGCAGGACTGCTCGCAGCGGCACTTGGGGCAACCGCCGCGCAAGCGAACACCAACGACCACTGGATCGTCCGGCTCGAAGATTACGGCCCCACGCGCACGCCGGCGGAGACGCAGCAAACCTGGGCCGCCGCGCGCGAAGCCTTGAAGGACAAGGCCGGCATCATTGTCGTCCCGGCCGCGGTGTGGTCCACGCTCAAGCCGGACTCGCTCCAATCACTGGTCCGCACGCCTCTGGCACCCGCGCAGACGAAGCAATGGCGGCAGGGGGCCGGCACCACCGTGCTCACCGCCGAACGCGAACGGACGCTGCTCGAAGTGCCGCCGCTCTCCGGCCTCAAGATTGACCGCCAGCTCCGGCTCAACGACGGCGACAGCGTCCCACACTGGGGCACGCACCCGATGCTCCAGCTCGACAGCCGGCTCGTTTACGGCTCGGTGAGCTACCTGGACTGGATTCAGGCCCCGGTCGCCAAGGGCCCGGACCAGCGGTTCTACGTTCCCACCGTGCGCGGGCTGGTGCCGGGACAGTTCCTCAATGTTCACGGCCACTCCGGTTACGGTGGCGGCGTGATCCGCGCGTGCATCAAGTCACTGGGCTATGACCCGGAAAAGCAGATGCATTACTTCGTCGCCGACACGGACATGGATCACCGCGCCGGGGCCATCGCGCACAACAAGAGCAACAACGGCATCCTGCACATGACGCAGACCAGCCACGCGGACAACCAGACCTACGACGTGAAGGTCATCCGCAACCAATACGCGCACGGCGACACCTACATCTACTACTGCGACTTCAACTACATGAGCAGCGTCCACTCGGCGGCGGGCGACGAGAACGGCAATTGTTACGCGGCCTTCATCCGCTCGATGGACAACAACTTCCGCGGCACGGTCGAGTCCGTGGACTGGGCGACCGCGAAGCTCGCCTTCGCCAACAGCGCGGCGAACGTGGACACGCTCGGCAACTCGCGTCCGCTCATCAACCTCAACCCCGAGAAGCACCTCACCGTCGGCAAGGTGTTCATCGTGCCGGGCCGCTCCGAGTTCGACGCGCCCGACGCGAAGATGTCCATTTTCGAAGGCCAAGATTACTCCACCGCCCTGGTCAAAAACCCGATCACCGGCACCACCGAGCGCAAGTTCGGCGGCCTCATCCGGGGCGACAAAGACTGCGGCTGGGATCCCGGCGTGGTGGGCCGGTTCTTCGCCGTGAACGAAAAGTCCGAGAAGACGCCCAAGGGCAATTTCCGCTG
>CAIPBN010000896.1 GCA_903863315.1 uncultured Verrucomicrobiota bacterium
AGGTCTCGATCCCCAGCGAAAGCGGTGTGACATCGAGCAAGAGCATGTTTTTGAATCCGCCGCTGAGAATTTCCGCTTGGATGGCCGCGCCGAGCGCGACGGCTTCGTCGGGGTTTTGCGAGGTGTTGAGCAGGGGGCCGCTGCGCTCGTGGAAGCTGTCGCCGAGGCGGACGCCGCCGCGTTCCTCCTCGAATTCCGCGCAACCGAACCACTCGCTGACGAACCGGCGCACGAGCGGCATGCGCGTCTGGCCGCCGACGAGGATGACCTGGTCGAGTTGCTTGGCCTCGAGCTTCGCATCGGCGAGCGAGCGGAGGCAATGCTGGCGAGTGCGCTCGATGAGGTCGCGGGTGAGGCGTTCCAGTTCGTCGCGGGTGAGGCGATGGCTGAAGGAGAAGTCCGGCGTGAGGAAGGGCAGCGCGATTTCGGTTTCGGTCTCGGTGGAGAGGCGGATTTTGGCGGCTTCGGCGGCTTCGCGGAGGCGGGCGAGGATCGCCGTTCCGTCGCTTCCTGCTCGCACGAGGTCCGGGCCGCCGCTGGCTTTGATGCGTTCAGCGAGGAAGTCCACCAGGCGTTTATCGAGGTCGTCGCCGCCGAGGCGGGTGTTGCCGTTGGTGGCGAGGACTTGGAAGACGCCGTTGTTCAACTCGAGTATCGAAAGGTCGAAGGTGCCGCCCCCCAAATCATACACGGCGATTTTGGAATGCTCCTGCAAGCGGTCGAGGCCATAGGCGAGCGCGGCGGCGGTGGGTTCGTTGACGATGCGCTCGACCGTGAAGCCAGCGATTTCGCCCGCGCGCTTGGTCGCGTTGCGCTGCGCGTCGTTGAAGTAGGCGGGGACGGTGATGACGGCACGGGTGACGGACTCGCTGAGATCGGCTTCTGCCGCGAGCTTCAGCTTCTTAAGCACTTCGGCGGAGATTTCCTCAGGGGTGAAATCGCGGCCGTGAATCGGAATCGTCACCGGGCCCGCGCCTTCGCCGCGCACTGGGTAGGTTACCAGCATTTCCTCGCGGCCGATGTCCGAGCCGCGCCGCCCCATGAAACGCTTCACGGAATAGACCGTTGTGTCTGGCTGAACAACGCGCACGCGGTTTGCCGCATGCCCAACGACCGGTGCCACACCGGCGGCCGGGAAATGCACGACGCTCGGGCAGAGGCGCTGGCCGTCGGCGTCCGCGATGACGTAGGGGATGCCGGAATCCACCGTCGCGACGAGCGAGTTGGTGGTGCCGAGGTCAATGCCGACGATTTTGCTCATGCGGGTCAAAGTGCATCTCTCCAGCAAAACGGCCAGAGCGTCGCCGCCCTGGCCGTTCGCGAAAGGTTCATCGTTGAATTACTTCAGCAACGCTAGCGCGGAAGCGACGAGCTGGTCGGCGCTGAGGCCGTGCAGCTTGTAGAGCTCTTCGGCGAGGTAGGCGCTCTGGCCGAACTCGCCGGGAATGCCCAGGGAGGTCATGCGGTGCGCGATGCCCGCGCGGCTCAACGCGTGGCTGACTTGCGCGCCCATGCCGCCGACGACTTGGTGGTCTTCGATGGTCACGACGCGGCCACCGGCGGCCTTCACGGCGGCACCGATGGTCTCGATGTCCACGTGGTTGATGAAGGGGTTGTTGATGACGGTCGCCTTCACGCCTTGCTCGGCGAGCTTCTTGCCGGCGGCAATGGCCTTGTCGAGCAACACGCCGCAGCCGATGAGGACGACGTCGGTGCCTTGCGACAGCACCTGCGCCTTGCCCCACGGATAGGTCGCGCCGGGAATCCAGCTCATCGGATAGTTCTCCCGACCCACGAAGAAGATATAGCTCTCGCCGTCCTTGCCCGCCGCGCGGTCGGCGGCGTAGCGCGTGATGGCCTGATACATAAGCGACTCGGCCTCATCCGGGCAGCTCGGCATGATGACGCAGGTGTGGGGGATGGCACTGAGCGCCGCGAGGTAGGTCGTGGCCTGGTGGCTCGCGCCGTCGGCGGCGTCTTGGAAGCCGATGTGGCTGAACATCGCGATGACCGGGGCTTGCGAGAGCGCGGCCATGGTGAGCGGGAGGTTGCCCTTCGTGACGCCGAACTGGCCGAAGGTGTCCACGATGGGGATGTAGCCACATTTCGCGCAGCCGGCAGCGACGGAAATCATGTTCGATTCCGCGATGCCGACTTCGACGAAGCGGTCGGGCAGCGCTTTTTGAAACGCGCTGATGCCGGTGGAGCCTTGCACGTCGCTGGACACGGAGAAGACCGGAAGGCCTTCCGTCGCGGCGCGCACGGCGCCCTTGGCGAGACCGGCTTGGACCTTATCCTTCTTCACGGCGGGCGCAGCGGGCGCACCGGAAGCGGCGGCAGCCGCGGCCTTCGCTTTCTTGTCGGCTTCCTTCTTCTCCCAATCCGCACGGAGCGCAGCAGCCCACGCCACGAACTCCGCGGGCGCGGTGTCGCCGGCGTAAAGCTCAGTGACCCATTCGCCGACTTTCTCGCCGTTCGCGAGCGGGAAGCCATGGCCGCCGGCGGAGTTCTCGACGGTGGCCTTGATGCCGACGCCCTTCACCGTCTTGACCCAGAGACAAACGGGCTGCTTGGGGTTCGCCTTGGCGGCGGCGATGCCCTTTTCCACCGCGAGATAAACCGCCTGCAAGTCGTGGCCGTTGGGGACGTAAATCACATTCCAGCCCAAGGTGGCCATCGCGTTGAAACTCGGCTGCATGGAGAAGGAATCCTTCGTGATGCGGCCGGAGAGCTTGGTGTCGTTGTCGGAAAGAATCAGCACGAAGGGATTCACGCGGTCCTTCGCGGCGAGACCGGGGATGGCGGCGAAGGCTTCCTTGGCCTCGCCTTCCATCGCCGCGCCGTCGGAGACCGTGCAGACGGTGACGCGGTCGCGGCCAGCGGTCTTGTCGCCCATCGCGAGGCCCTGCGCCTGCGGGAGACTGGAGCCGAGCGGGCCGTTGCTGACGAGCACGCCCTCGGGGTTGAGGTGCGACTCGCCATGACCGGTGAACTTGCTGGCGATGCTGCGGAAGCCCTTGAGCGTGTCGAGGGTCATGCCGTCGAAGCCGTAAATCGCGCGCAGGGCGTAGATGCCGTTCTCGGTGTGGCCGGCGTCGTTCACGAAGTTGAACGCCTCATGCCACTGCCGCCCTTGCGTGGCGAACATCTGCGCGTGGACCGCCGCCATGATTTCCGCGAAGGCCGCCGGGCCGCCCCAGTGGCACGCCGCGCCTCCGACGACTGCGTGGACGTTCATGAGCGCGACGAGCGTGCGGGTCGCGCGTGGGTCGGCGACGGTTACGGACTGGCCAGCTGCGTTCTTGATGGTGACCGCGTATTTGGGAGGGGTGGAAGGCGTAGGCGCGAGGCGGGACTTGAGCGCGAGGGGCTTGAGCGCGGGGGCTTCGACTTTCGCGACAACGGAATTATCAGCGGCCATAGATTCGATCGGATTTGGTTCAACAGGTTTTGCGTTCCAACAAAGCGGATGAACTTAGGAACGGTGGGCAAAAATGGGAAGAAGGAATTTGCCGCTTTGGGCTACTCCGTTGCTTCCTGCCAGCGCGGCACGAGCTGCTGTGGCACCCCCAAATGGTCCAGCACTCTTGCCACGACGGTGTCCACGATCTGCTCAACCGTCTGCGGACGGGTGTAAAACGAGGGGTTGGCCGGCAGGATGGTCGCGCCAGCGAGCAGCAGTAGTTCCAAGTTCTTGAGATGGACCAGGCTCAACGGGGTCTCGCGCGGGACCAGGATTAGTTTCTTCCGCTCCTTGAGCATCACGTCCGCCGCCCGCAGCAGCACATCGTCGCTCGTGCCGTGCGCGATACGCCCCAGCGTGCCCATGCTGCACGGGATGACCACCATGGCGTCGAACGGATTCGAGCCGCTGGCGAAGGGGACGTTCATGCTCTTCAATCCATGCTGCACCACCCCGGCAGGGAGTCGCAGCCCGCCGGGCAATTCCTCCGCGATGACCACGTGCGCGTAGTTGCTCAGGACGACGTGTATCTCGTGCGCGCGCGCGTCGAGGTTGTCGAGCAGCCGCTGCGCGTAGAGCGACCCGCTCGCACCCGTGATGGCGATGACAATTCTCAAGTCCGGTTAATATGTGGCGCGATCTGCGGCGCGGCAAGCCGCACAACGGTAGGGACGGATGGGGGCGCATTCACGCACTGCCCCCGATTAGGCCGCCAGCCAGAGTTCATCCCAGTGGTGGTTGTGCCGTGCTTCAGTCAACGTGCTGAGATGGCGCATTCCTTTGGCCGTCCAGAATTGGCCCGGGCGCTTGAAGCGACATTGGCGCTGCCGACAGGCCGACTCCACCGGGCC
>CAIPBN010000897.1 GCA_903863315.1 uncultured Verrucomicrobiota bacterium
GCACCAATCGGCGTCTATGTGGTCGATGCGCAGTTCCGCGTGTGGCAGACGAGTGTGGCCGCGCGCAGGGCCTTCGCCAGCGTTGAGCCCTTGATCGGCCGCAACTTCGACGACATCGTGCGCGCCGTTTGGCCTGACCCCATGCTCGTCCAGTTAGCGAATCTCCCGAGGTTGGCCGATCCTTTTCCGGCGGAGGCGCGCGCGTCGCCTTTGAAAGGCAGCTTTCAGGCTGATAGTGGGCGAGCCTGTGTGAGGCGCCATGAACGGCCAGCTGCTCTGTACGATGCTCGAGACCATCCTTCCCGAACAAGAGATCGTGGATGCGGTGCGCGCCACGGGCTTTCAGCAGCGTCAACGAAAGCTGGATCCGGTCGCGCTGGTGCGCGCGCTGGTACTCAGCGGGGGCACGCCCGATGGCGGACGCCAGGTCGACGCCTTGCGCGCCTACCTGGAGCAGGGGGTGCCCGGCGTCGTTCGAGGCGCGTTCTACGCGTGGTTCAACGAGCCGCTCGGTGTGCTCATGGCGCACATGGGCCAGCGGGCGGCCACCTACGCGCGCGGCATGCCCCCGCATCTTCCGGGGATCCTGGCGGGGCGGCGTGACTGGCGCGCGGTTGACTCCACCGTGGTGAAGCTCCGGCGCGCCCTCTTCGCGGAACTCCCCGGAACGGGAGACTACGCTTCGTTGAAGGTTCACAAGGAGTATTCGCTGGGCGTCGAAAACGTGGTCGCCTACCACATCACTTCTGGCCGGGAGCACGACGGGCCGGAGCTGGTCATCGACGAGGCGCGTCGCGGCACCGGGCTGCTCGTTGACCTGGGGTATGCGAGCCACGCGATGCTGCGGGCTTGTGGCGCTCACGACGTGCATGTCGTCGTGAAGCTCAAGGAAGGCTGGAACGTCTTCTTGAACGAGCGGGTGACCGCGGAGCAGCGACTCTCCTGGGTGGTGGGTTCCGACTTCGAAGGCCAGCTTCGCGGAGGTGGAGACATCCACCTTCCCCGCTCGGGCGCCTTTGACATCGACGTGGTCGTCGGACCCGAGGAGGCTGCCATCCCGCTGAGGCTGGTGGGCGTGCCCAGCGAGCGCGGGTACTGCACCTTCCTCACCAACCTCCCGCGCGAGACGCACTCGCTCAACGACGTCGGCACGCTGTACCGGCTGCGGTGGACCATCGAGATTGACAACAAGCTCGCAAAATCTGCCTGTCGCCTCGATCATGTGGATGCGGAGACGCGTGTGTCGGCGCTCATCCTCATCCACGCCGCGATGACCGCCTCCATCCTGGCCAACGCCATCGTGCACGCGGCGGCGCTCGCGCGGGGGGAAGTCGGAGCGCGAGTGGTGCGCCTGAAGGAGGCGCCACTCCACCCCATGCTGGTTGCCAAGATGGTCGCCACCATGGCCGACCGCTTGTCCCTCACGATGGCCGCCCCGAACACCGAGGTATCCACTCACCAAACACCATCCTGCCGAGGTCGCCGCCGATCGCGTAGCTGTGTGCAGTGCCGCTCTTCTCGCTTTCCCGCCGGTGCCTTCTCGTCCGCTCAGGCGAGGGGGCTGAGCTCGTCGCAGCGGCC
>CAIPBN010000898.1 GCA_903863315.1 uncultured Verrucomicrobiota bacterium
ATCATCTTGCTGCCAGTCCAAACCGCCGTGTGACGGCTGCGCGCGGCGGGCGCACCCGTGGCGGTGATGGCCAGCCAGCCTTGCGGAACGCCGGCGGTGCAATCCAAGCGGGCACCCGAGGCCAGTTCGCCGCTGTCGCCTTGGCCGCCCCAGATGATGGCGTTGGTGCCGGTCCAGACAGCCGTGGTGAAGCGCCGGGCTGCGGGCGCGCCGGTCGTGGGCAGCGCGGTCCAGGCATTGCCCGTCGGGTCGTAGGCTCCACCGTCGGCGAGCAATCCCGTGTTGTTGAGGCCCCCAAAGACCACCATCCGTGTGCCGGTCCAGACCGCCACATGGGCGCTGCGCAAGGCGGGCATGGCCGTCGTGGTCACAGCGGACCATTCGCCGTTGCCGAGGTGATACTTGCTGTTCGTGGTGGCCAGTCCCGTCGCGCCGGAGCCGCCAAAGATGACCATTTCCGTCCCCGTCCACACCGCCGTGTGCCCGGCGCGCCCGGAGGGAGCTTGAAAGGAACTGAAGGTCGCCCATGTGTCCGACGCCGTGGCATACGCCCCGCCGCTGGAACTGTAGGACGCGCCGCCAAGATCACCGCCCCACACCAGCAGTTGCTGGCCGGTCCAAACCGCCGAATGCCCCGACCGGCCCGAGGGCACGCCGGTGGAGGTGCCGTTGACCCACGGCGGGGCGGGCACGGTGTGGAAGACTTGCAAGCCCTGCCCGACGAACACCGGGTCCTGAGCGTCTGCCGAGACGACTGCGACGCCCAGCGGGACGTTGGTGGCCGCGTAGTTCGACACAGCGACCAACTGGGTGGCCAGCAGGGTGTTCGAGGTGGTGAGCGCTGTCACCTGATTGGTCAGGATGGCGACTTGGTTGGTCAGCGCCGTGTTCTGGGTGCTCAACAGAGCGACTTGATTGGTCAGGGTGGCGACTTGGTTCGTAAGCCCCATGTTCTGAGTGGTGAGTTGAGCCACTTGGTTGGTCAGGGTGCCCGTCTGGACAACCAGCCCCGCGACTTCGTTGGTCAAGGCCGCGACCTGGTTCGTCAGCCCTGCCACCTGATTGGTAAGTGTTGTCGTCCGTGTTGTCAGCAACACCACTTCATTCGTCAACGCGCTCACCTGGTTGGTAAGCAGGACCACCTGGTTCGTCAGCCCGGCCACTTGGTTGGTCAGCGTGTTGACCTGATTCGTCAGCCCGGCATTTTGGAGGTTCAGGAAAGCCACTTGGTTGGTGAGCACGACCACCTCGTTGGTCAAGGCAGCCATTTGGTTGGTTAGCGTGGCCGTTCGTGTCGTCAGGAAGGCCACTTCATTGGTCAACGTCCCCACTTGGTTTGTCAGTCCAGCGGTCTGAGTCACCAGCAGGCTGATTTGATTGGTCAACGCCGCGATTTGCGCCGCCAGCACGTCGGTGTTCACAAACATCGCGTAGGGCACCGGCGAAACCGGCGTGCGGGGCGAGAGCACGGTGTAGGCGGAGACGGAGCCATTCGTTCGCGCTCCAATTTCCACCCAGCGGGCGGCTCCGTTAAAAACGCCTGCGCCGAAGTCGAGGGTCACGTTGAACAAACCATTCGTCACGCCCACCGGATTCAGCGTAAGCGGGCTGCCGACGGCATTCCCGGCGGTCAACGCGTCCCGCAGGCCAAACTGAAAATCATAAAGGCCATTCGCGGGAGCCCCGCCATCGGTCAGCCGACCTTGGAAGGTGAAACCGGTGCCCTGAGCGCAGGCCGCCCCGGCCACTGCCAGCCACAGGTAGAAAGCTCCTGCCCCACGGAAGATGGCGATGGCTTTCAAACGCAGCCAGTTGGCCATTGCCAAGTCTTGTTTCATGGTTTTTCCGATAGCCACACGGCAACTGTATGTCCCGCTTGCGCAAACGAAGGGCACTAGCCGACAACCAGCATTCGCGCATCGAGAGCGGTTCTTGCAGCTTCTCCCAACTGGTAACTTTACAGCTTGAGAACAAAAGTCAGCTGCCTACTGGACTACTACAATTGAAGTATTTTTGTCCAAAAAAAACTCTGGCTACTCTGAAAGATTTTCCGAGAGAAATTGCCGTCAGTTAGCGAATCAGCCGCCATGTTGAAGCGCCGCAGAAATGAAGACCCGACCCCCTTTGGCAGGGAGCTGCACAAGCTATTGGCGCTCATTGGTGTAAAGCGCTCCGCCTTTGGCGACCGCGGCTACACCTACTCCCTTCACAAACAAATCTGCCGGGGCGAGCGCCCCCCGAGTGCCCGGGCTGTGGCTTCGTTGGAAGAACTGCTGAATCAGCGCCTGACCACGGTGCTGGCCGCCGCCCGTTGTGATCCGGCGAAACTGGAACGGCTGGAGCACCACCTCGCGGCATTCACATGGTTGCACAAGAACCCCAAGAGCGGGCACTGGACGGCGGACGCGTCCGCGCTGGGCCGACTGTGGCAAAGCCGGCGGCCACCCGGAAGTGAGGATGGCCTGCCAATCGTGATCGAAGGCACGCTCATCGAACCCAGGATGTCGCGGAAGGGCAGTGCCCCCGTGCCGCGCCTGCGGCTAAAGCACAAGCGCCTCATCCTGACGACCACTGAGAATGGCGAAATGCAACTGACCGCCGTTCTTTCCGCAGCAGCAGCAGAGCGGCTGCGCCGGGCCATGACCGGCCAGTGAGCCGGATGTCAGACACGTCCTGTTCGTCTTTAGTTGGGAAGGCCACAAGCTCCAACCAGCAAAGGTTATTGGTGCCGTTGCCTGCCATTCTCCGCACTTGCGGAGATAACTGATCCACCCCCGGAGAATCCGCCGCCGGAACGGAGTTCTTGCGACAGCCATCCCGCCCGGCCACCTCGGCGGAAGTTCCTCCATCAGGGCGCGCACGACGCGGAGGCCCATGGCTGCCGCCGTTATTTCCGCACACAGCATCATCCGCCCTCCTGCACGGATGTCCGTCTGGCCGGAGTTCTCGTAAGCCCCACCGTGCGCGAACTCATCGGAGCGATGCCCGGGAACGGGTCGGGATAGTCCGCGATGTGATGGAAGATCACCGAATTCCCGTCCGAGAAATTCCCGGCCCCGGCGGGCGGTGGCCTGCTCGCGGTCCGTGAGCCACACACAAAACATGAGGCCGCGCGATTTGTTTACAGGTCCGCCCGGCCAATTGCGTCCATCAAACATGCGGATTCACGCACCTCGCTCCGCCGCGGCCGGCGGCAGCGGACCCACCCTGCCCCGCCGCGCCTTCCTCGGGCGTTCGGGGCTCGGCTTGATGGCGTTGTCCTCGCTGTTAAACCGGCCGGGCCTCGCTGCTGAGTCCACGCCTGCACGCTGGCCGGGTGTGGTGAATCCGCTCCACTTCGCCCCGCGTGCCAAGCGCATCATCTGGCTCTACATGGCGGGCGGGCCGTCGCACTTGGAGACGTTCGACCCCAAGCCGCAGCTTGCGAAGCTCCACGGGCAGCCGATGCCGGAGTCGTTCACCGCCGGGCAGCAGCTCGCGCAGTTGCAGGAGCAGACGTTGAAGTGCTTTGCGCCGCAGTTTGAGTTCAAGCGCAGCGGGCAATGCGGCACGGAGATTTCGGAAATCTTTCCCCACCTCAGCACGGTCGCGGACGAGCTGACCGTCATTCGCTCGATGCGCACGGACGCCATCAACCACGACCCGGCGCACACGTTGATGAACACGGGCACGATGATTCAGGGCCGGCCCTCGATGGGCTCGTGGGTGCTCTACGGCCTCGGCAGCGAGTGCGAAGATTTGCCCGGCTTCGTGGTGCTGACTTCGACCGAGGGCCGTAGCCCGCAGCCAATTTCCGTGCGGCAGTGGCACAGCGGTTTTCTGCCGGGACAGTTCCAAGGCGTCGCGATGCGTTCGAAGGGCGACCCGGTGCTCTACCTCAACCGCCCGCCCGGCGTTACCGCCGCGCAGCAACACGACGTGGTCGCTGCGGTGCAGTCACTCAGCCGCGGCCAGCAGCAACTCGACGACGACCCGGAGCTGGCCACGCGCATCGCGCAATACGAGCTGGCCTTCAAGATGCAGACAGCGGTGCCCGGCCTCGTGGACGTGGCGAACGAGCCGCAGCACATCCTCGACTCCTACGGTTGCAAACCGGGCGACGGCTCGTTTGCGTCGAACTGCCTGCTCGCGCGACGGCTGGCGGAGCGCGGCGTGCGCTTCATCCAGCTCTATCACCGCGACTGGGACCATCACAACGACCTGATGAAGTTCATCCAAGGCAACGCCGCGAACGTGGACCGCGCCACTGCTGCTCTCATCAAGGACCTCAAGCAGCGTGGGCTGCTCGACGACACGCTCATCGTCTGGGGCGGCGAGTTCGGACGCACGCCGATGGCGCAGGCGAACAAGGGCGGTCCCGGTCGCGACCATCACATGAAGGGCTTCTCCATGTTCCTCTGCGGCGGCGGCGTGAAGCGCGGCACTGTCTATGGCGCGACGGATGAGTTGGGTTACGCGTCCGTGGAAAACGTCGTCCACGTCCACGACTTGCAGGCAACGCTCTTGCACCAGCTTGGCATCAACCACCAGCGACTCACGGTGAAGTTCCAGGGACTGGACGTGCGGCTCACGGGTGTCGGCGAGGAGGGGCGGGTGGTGAAGGGGATTCTGGCGTAAAGAATTCAGCCCCAGCGGGGCAGGACAACTGTAGCCGTGGGTGGAGTTCGCGCCGCGAATGGAACCCACGGTTTGAGAGGACAGAAACAGCAACCGCGTAGCCGGTTGAACCCACCTCACTTCACGCCTTTGTGTGCCACCGCTACGCGGTTGCAAGGGATTGGCCTGTTTCCGTGGGTTGCGCTCGACTTCGCTCGCTTACCCACGGCTACTCTTGTCGGGCTGCTACGCAGCCGGGGCGGGCAGAGCGCTCGACTCCTCCAGCCCCCACTCGTTCCGACCGCCTTCGTGACAGTGACAGTGCGCGGCAAAAAAACCGCCACGATGCTGCCAGAACCACGGCCAGATGCTTTCGCGATCAGTCTCGGGCAGGGCGAGGCTCGGCAGCGCGGCACGGGGGAAGAACTGGAAGGTGCCCTCGGGATGCGGCGGCGGGACAGCGGTGAGCTTCGGCTTCACCTCGAAGAGGAACATCAGCCAGTGGGCGTTGCCTTGGTAGCCGTGCTCGCTGATGAGGCCGGTAAGGTGGAGGTCTGTCGGTGTGAGTGTGAGGCCCATTTCCTCGTGCGCCTCGCGGCAGGCGCAGGCGTAGGGGGATTCGCCGAGGTCGGTCTTGAGCTTGCCGCCCGGCGGACTCCACAGGCCGCGATTCGGTTCCTGTGCGCGCTGGAGGAGGAGGACTTCATCCGCTGCGTTGAAGCAGTAGAGGAGCGTAGAGATTTTATGGGGTAACGCCATGGTAGGAGCCGACGTGAGGAGGCTCACTTCTTCAGTTCCAAGTCAGTCAGAGACTCCTCACGTCGTCTCCTACGGGGTCACTTGCCGACGCAGAATAGCTTCGTGCCGGTGCGGACGTAGAGGTTGCCCTGCGAGATGGCGACGCTGGAGCGGAGGCGCGTGCTGTCGCCCTCGTCCTTGAAGTTGGTGCTGTGCAAGCGCTTGAACTCGGTGCCGCCGGCTTGCACCACGGAGATGTCGCCGTCGAAGTTCATCATGAAGATTTTGCCGTCGGCAGCGGTGGGCGAGCACTGGAAGACGGACTTGCCGCCGAGGTCGCCGCTCCAGATGACCTTGCCGTCCGCCGGGTTCACGCAGAGCAGTTTCTTCTTCGTGCCGTTGAGGATGTAGAACTTGCCGTCGTAGAAGAGCGGCGTGGGCACGTCGGTGGTCAGGTCGCGCTCGTTGGGAGAGGGCGCGGCGGTGGCGGCGTCTTCGATGGTTTGCACATGGCTCTGCCACGCGAGCGACTTGTTGTTCAAGGTGCCGCTGCCGCCGGCCTTCACAGCATACACCGGCGCGCCCTTCGGCCCGCACGCTAGGATGACGCCCGCGCCAACGGTCGGCGACGGCACGAGCCGCCAGTGGGTGATGTGGGTCGGATTCCAGGTGCCCCAACGCCAGAGTTCCTTGCCGGTGGCCGGCTCGTGGCCGGTGATGCAGTCGCCGCCGACGATGATGAACTCCTTGCGCCCGTTGTGCGTGAAGGGCAGCGGCGTGCTGAAGGCTTCGAGCGATTCGCTCTTCGCCTCGGAAGGCCGGACTTGCCGCCACTGGTCCTTGCCGGTCTTCGGGTCAATCGCGAGCAGGAAGGACTCGTTGCCCTCCGGCTTGCCGCGTCCGCTCACGGCGGTGTCGCGCTGCAAGACCTGCATGATGAGGCGGCCATCGTCCAGCAGCGGGCTGGTGGAGAATGTCCACAGGAAGGCGAACGGCCCGATGTTCCGGTCCCAAACCTTTTTGCCGGCGAAGTCGAACGCGACGAGGTCACCGGTGCCGAAGAAGAACACGACGAGCTTCCCGTCGGTCACGGGCGAGGGTGAGCACGAGTTGCTACCCTGGCCATCGGAGACGAAGTCGCTGATTTCCGCGCGCCAGAGCTCCTTGCCGGTCTTGCGGTCGAGGCAAAGGGCGTATTGCTTCTTGGTCGTCATGTCCGCAGCGGTGACGAAGACTTTGTCGCCCCAGATGACCGGCGTGGCGGCGGACGCGCCGGGCAGCGGCGTGGCCCACTTGACGTTCTCCGTCTTGCTGAAGGTCGCCGGAAGGTTCTTCTCAGGGCTGGAGCCGTTGTGGAGCGGGCCGCGCCAGTTGGACCAATTCTCGGCGAAAGCGGAGAGCGAAGTCAGCGCGAGGGCGGTGGTGAGCAGGAGGCGATTCATAGTGTGCAGGCGATTTTGTCGGGCGTTGGACGGAAGGCAAGCGCGGAGCCTTGAACTGAATACTGAACACGGGTTACCGGAAACTGCGATGCGGATGGCGCAGTAATCAGTTTTCAGTTCAGTCAGACTGCCACCTTGCGCTTCGCTGCGTCGGGCTGCTGGCGGTAGAAGACGGCAACGTGACCGACCACCCAGACAAGGTGACTGTTCGTCTTCTCGGCAAGCTGCGGGGCGAGAGTCTTCCGCTCGTCCTTGAAGGCGGCGAACTTCATTTTCACCAACTCGTGCTGGGCGAGCGCCTCGTCGAGGCTCTTGATGAAAGCGTCGCTTGCGCCGGACTTGCCGAGGGCGAGCACGGGTTCGAGCTTTTGCGCGAGACTCTTGAGTTTGCGGACGACGGGGTTGGGGAGCGGTTCGTTCATTTAAGTTCCTCGTGCTGCGTGCTGACGGCGACGCCGCGTGAATCAGTGACCGAGAGATAGCAGACCAGCGGACGTTCGGCGGGAAGCTTCGCGGTGGCGACGCCATCAGCGAGCTGCGCGGGGACCGTCTGCCAGTTGCGCTTTTGCCACGGGCCGGAGTCGGTGGTGAAGTGGAACTCGGCTTTGGTCACGGCAACGGTCGCGGTGACCTTCGTGGCGACGCTCTCGCCGGAGACGCGCATTGCATCCAGCGTCGCGAGCGGCTGGCCGCTCTTCAGATGGCTGTCCACGAACTGGTCCACTTCGCCGAAGGTCCAGATGTGGCCGTGCGGCAGCTTGATTTTCACCGACACCTTGCGCAGCCGCTCGGCGACGAGCTGGTAGCACTTCTTGTAGCTGTCCATAGGGTAGGCGAAGTCGTTCGAGCCGTTGAGGAAAAGAATCGGGCAGGACACGCCAGCGAGGTAGCGCGATGGGTCCCAGTGGCTTACCCAACGGTCGCGGTGCTCGGGCGTCATCTTCGAGATACGCGGCTCCAGCCACACGCTGTTCTCGTGCAGGAAGCCGCAGCCATAGACCGGCACGGCGACCTTCAAGCGGTCGTCAATGCCCGCCACGATGCACGTCAGATAGCCGCCCCAACTGATGCCCGTGACGCCGATGCG
>CAIPBN010000899.1 GCA_903863315.1 uncultured Verrucomicrobiota bacterium
CCGATCTAACCGAGAAGGGGTGCCACCAATCGAGCTGGTTGATGGTGAGCGTTTAGTTGAGTTGTTTCAGCAGAAGCTACTGGGATTGCGGCGGCGCGAGGTGTTTGAGGTGGACCACAGCTTCTTCGACCAGTTCCGACAGGCGGAATAGCGCGTTGCCTGCTCCTCGCGTTGAGTCCCCATGCTTTCCGACACCATCGCCGCCATTGCCACGCCGCTCGGAGAAGGTGGCTTGGCGGTTCTCCGCGTTTCCGGGCCACAGGCGCTGGCGGTGGCGGACAAGGTGTTTGTCCCCGTCGGCAAGACTTCGCTGAAGCCCTCCGTCGCCGCGTCGCACACAATTCACTACGGGCGCGTCGAGCGGGATGGGCGCTTCGTGGACGAGGTGCTCGTGGCAGTGCTGCGCGCCCCGCGCACGTTCACGCGCGAGGACACGGTGGAGCTTTCCTGCCACGGCGGCCTGCTGCCGGCGAAGCTCGTGCTCGATGCGCTGCTCGCGGCGGGCGCGCGGCTGGCGGGGCCGGGCGAGTTCACGCAGCGGGCTTTTCTGAACGGGCGCATTGACCTCGCGCAGGCGGAGGCGGTGGCGGATGTCATTCACGCGCGCACGGAGCTGGCGCTCACGGCGGCGGGCGAGCAGCTCGCGGGCAAGCTTTCGCAGCGCATCAACCAGCTCCGCGATGATCTGATGCGCACGCTGGCGCACGTGGAGGCGCACATTGACTTCCCGGACGAGGACATCGCGCCGGACACGCGGGATTTGTTGATTGAGCGATTGCACCGGGCGGTGGGCTTCATGGACGAGCTGCTGCGGACGGCGAATGAGGGGCAAATTCTCCGGCGCGGCATCCGGGCGGCCATCATCGGCCGGCCCAACGCCGGGAAGTCGTCGTTGCTGAACCAACTGCTCGGGCACGACCGAGCCATCGTCTCGCCCATCGCCGGCACGACGCGCGACACCATCGAAGAAACGGCCAACGTGCGCGGCATTCCGGTGGTGTTTGTGGACACGGCGGGCCTGCGCGACTCGCGCGATGCCATTGAGATTGAAGGCATTCGCCGCACGCGCGCCATGGTGGCGAAGGCGGAGCTGGTGCTGCATGTGCTGGACGCAAGCGAGCCGTTGTCGCCGGAGGATGTGCAGTTTCTCGCGGAGTTCGCCGGGAAGAAACGCATAGTGGTGTGGAACAAGACGGATTTGGCGGAGCACCGATCTCCGAACCGGCGCGAACTCAACGGGCTGCCAACGGAGCATGCCGGGTCGGAGACCGGCGCTCCGGTGTTCGTCTCCTGCCTCACTGGCGCGGGCATTGAGGCGTTGAAGGACGCCATCCAGCGGGCGGTTTGGGACGGGGAGATTCGGGCGGAGATGCTGCAGGTGATGATCAACGCGCGGCATCAAGAGGCCTTGCAACGCGCGGTGTCGTCCACGACGGGGGCCATTGCGGCCTTGCGGGACAACCTGACGCTGGAGCTGGCGGCGATGGATCTGCGCATCGCGGTGAACGCGGTGGGCGAGGTGGTGGGCAAGACGACGACGGAGGATTTGCTGGACTCGATCTTCAGCCAGTTCTGCATCGGCAAGTAAACCGGGCGAGGGTGGCGTTGGATGCTTGGGTTGGGCATAAGTTTTGACTTGGCCCCAGTCCCCTCCTAGATTCCGCGCCAATGCTTGCAACCGGCAGCAAGGCAGCGGCCTCTCCGCCTGCCAGCGCGGCTCCCGACGAATCCCGTGTGGTTTGGAAACGTATCGTGGAGCCGGTGCAACCCTTTCTGGATGCGGTTTCCCGCCGGCTGGAGGAGCAGGTGGGCGCTTTCGACCCCGAAATTGCCGCCTACGCCCGCTACGCGCTGACCAATCAGGGCAAGCAGCTTCGCCCCGCGCTGGTGGCGCTGGCGGCCAATGCCGCCGGCCGCACCACGGATGACCATGTCACGGTGGCGGTGATCATCGAGATGGTGCATCTGGCCACGCTCGTGCATGACGACGTGATGGATTCGGCGGAGATTCGGCGTCGCCGGCCCACGCTGGCCGCGAACTGGGGGAACGAGATTTCCGTGCTGGTGGGCGACTGCCTGTTCGCACATTCCCTCAAGCTGGCGGCGAGTTTCCCGACGCCGGTGATTTGCCGCGCGGTGGCCTCGGCGACGAACACGGTGTGCTCGGGCGAGATTTTGCAAACGCACCGCCGGTTGAACTTCACGGTGAACCGGGCGGAGTATTTCAAGGTGCTGGCGATGAAGACGGCGGAATTGTTCGCCCTCTCCTGCGAGCTCAGCGCGTGGCTCTCCGGCGCGGCGGAGTCCGAGCGCAACGGGTTGCGGGACTACGGGATGGCGCTGGGAACGGCGTATCAGGTTTACGACGATTGCGTGGATGTCTTCGGTTCCGAGGCCAGCGCGGGCAAGTCGCTCGGCACGGATCTGGCCAGTGGCAAGATCACGCTACCGATCATCGTGGTGCTGGAGCGCGCCACGACCGAGGAGAAGGCGCGGCTCCGGGAGCTGGTGGAGGCTTGGCGTCCGCATCACATCGAAAAAGTGCTGACCTTGCTGCGGCAATACGACGCACTGAAGGAATCCCGCCGGGTCATCTCCCAGTATCTTGCCGCCGCGAACAAGGGATTGGCGGAGCTGCCGGACAGCGAAGGCCGGAAGGCTTTGGCAACGCTGGGCGAATTTCTCGGGCGGCAGACGATTGCGCTCGGCGGTTGAACCACCATGGCCGAGTCCGCCGCAGCCAGTTCCGCCGCTGAGGTGTCTCCCCAGCCCGACGATCTCACGCTGGTCCAACAGGCCCAGGCGGGGGATGCCGCCGCCTTCGATGAGCTGGTGCGGCGCTATCAGCGGCAGATCTACGGCGTCGTTTACCACATGACGTCGCACCACGAGGATGCCAGCGATCTGGCGCAGGAGGCGTTCGTCAAGGCTTGGCAGGCGCTCAAGTCCTTCAAGGGCGATTCCAGCTTCTTCACGTGGATTTATCGCATCGCGGTCAACCGCACCTTGAATCATCTGAAGACCCGCAAGTTTCGGGAGAGCAAGCATCGCTTCAGCATCAATGACCTCGACGCCGAGGCGGAAAACCATCCGGACATGGTGGCGCTCGTGGCGCACAACACCCCGCGCCGGGATCTGGCCCTCGTCGAGTTGCAGGAAAGATTGAACGAGGCCATGGCGCAGTTGTCCGAAAACCACAGACTTGTGGTGACCCTGCATGACATTCAGGGCCTGCCGCATGAAGCCATCGCTCAGATCATGAATTGCAACACGGCCACGGTGCGCACCCGCTTGTTCTACGCGCGTCAGCAGTTGCAGGGCATTCTGTCCGACTACCTGAAGTGATCTATGGACCCGGTTCCGCCCCAATCGAAGGATTTTGAACGGTTGCAGCGCCTGCTTGCGCTCAAGCGCCACGAGTCGCCGCCGCCGGGTTTCCACGAGCGGTTTCCGGACTTGGTGCGGTCCCGCATCGCCCGCGCCGAGGCCGAGCCGGCGTCGTGGTGGCGGCGGTGGTTGGAGCAGATGTCCTTCAATCCGGCGATGGCGACAGCCTACGCGGCGGTCGCGACCCTGCTGGTGTTCGGCGGCTTCTGGCTGAGCAAGTCCGCCGCGACTGGCAATCCCCAACTGGCGAACGGCCAGACTCTCCCGGTGGACACCAATCAGGCGGGCGTGCTGATCGCCTCGAACGCGCCACCGCCCGGTTTGTTCCGAACTCCTTCCCTGCCGGTGCAGCCGGCTGAGTTCAAGCGGTAGCTGGCTTGGCCATACCCTGCGAAACCCTCAGGCCGGGGGTGTTTAGCCGAATCGGTCATCGGCGCCGCTAAGCGGCCAATTTTTTCGTGCCTTTTCAAGGTGAGCACCAATAATCCGCCGCCATGACCATTTGGGCGTTGGCAATTTGCCTGTTCGTAATCGTGGGTGCGCTGGGCCGCCAGGTCGGGGCGATCCGCATGAGCATTTCGTGCGCGGGCGCGGTGCTTGGGTTGTTCCTGTCCGGGCCGCTGTCCGGGCATTTGCGCTCAGTGCTCGGCACGGTGGGGGTCAAGGATCCGGTGCTGGTCTGGGCGTTGGCCGCCCCGCTGGTATTTCTGGCCATCATGCTGGTGTTCAACAGCATGGCTGTGGCGGTCTATTTGAAGGTCAGCGGCTACTACAAACACCGGGCCCCAGACGATGTCCGGATGCGTTGGGAACGGCTCGATGGCAACCTAGGACTGTGCGTCGGCTTGGTGGCCGCAGTGGTGTATCTGATTGCCGGCAGCGCCTACGTTTACCATGCCGGCTATCTGACCCGGCAGTTGGAGTCGCCCAACGAGAATCCCGTGTGGCTCAAGATCGTGAACAAGATGCGGGAAGATCTGGCAGGAACGGGCTTCGATCGTGCAGCGGCCGGGGTGGCCTCCGTTTCACCAAAGTTCAACCAGACGGCGGATCTGCTGGGCTTGCTCTATCACAACCGCGAATTGCAGTCCCGGCTGCAGGACTACCCGTTGTTCATGTCCTTGGCCGAGAACGGCGAGGTTCAATCCGTGCTGACGAATGAGACCTTTGCCGTGCTGTTGCCGGCGGAGACGAACATTTCCTTGATCCTGAAGCATCCCTCCATGCCCACGCTTTACGGGAATGGCGAGGTGCAACGGGTGCTTCAGGAGCTGGACCACGCGGATCTGCTCAATTTTCTCAAGACCGGACGCTCCGAGAAATACGCCCAGGAGCCGTTGATCGGCCGCTGGCAGCTCGACATTGCTGCGACCGCCCGGCAATTCGCCAAGGCCAACCCCAAGGCCACGGTGACGGACCTGAATCGATTGCGCGGCGTGCTACGCTACCGCGTGGCTGACTACCAACTGATCACCACCCCTGACGAGAAGGCGTATCTCAAGGGCGCGCAAAAGCCGCCTGCCGCCTTTGCCCAGGTGCTCACCCAGCTATTCCGCCCGACCACGCCCCCGCCGCCCGTCGGTGGCACCAATCCGCCGCCGCCTACCCTGATGACGGGCACTTGGAAAAAGGAGGGCGACAAGTATCAGCTCACCTTGGAACAGGGTGGGACCGCAGACCTCTCGTTCGTGGAAAAGGGCAGGCTAGCCACTGTGGTGGGGGGCAATCCGGTCGTGTTCGAGCGGCTCGATTAGTCGGTTTTTGGTTTACGCCTTTGCCTTTCGGGCCGGAACGGGGTTCACTCGCCGGATGCCCGCCGATCAATCTGCTCCGAGTCGTGCCCGGCACGTCATGATGGCGTTCGTCGTCGTGCTGGCCATCATCACCTACATCGACCGGGTCTGCATTTCCCAGGCGGCGCCGGAGATTCGCAGCGAACTGGGCTTCAGCGAGAAGCAAATGGGCGCGGTGTTCTCCGCGTTCACCCTGGCCTACGCGTTGTTTGAAATCCCCGGCGGCTGGCTGGGTGACCGGTTCGGTCCGCGCAGCGTGCTGATGAAGGTGGTGGCGATGTGGTCCGTGTTCACCGCCGCGACCGGCATGGCTTGGAGCTACGTCTCGATGCTGGTCTGCCGGTTCCTGTTCGGCGTGGGCGAGGCGGGCTGTTTCCCCAACGTGACCAAGATCTTCACGATCTGGCTGCCTTCGCGGGAACGCGTGCGGGCACAGGGCATTTTGTGGCTGAGCGCCCGCTGGGGTGGGGCCTTCACGCCGCTTCTGGTGGCGCTCGTGCTGGCGGCGGTGAACTGGCGCGTGGCCTTTATGCTCTTTGGCCTGCTCGGCGTGGTGTGGGCGGTGGCCTTCCATCGGTGGTTCCGTGACAAGCCTGGCGAGCATCCCTCTGTGAACGCCGCCGAGCTGGCGCTGATGGACGGGGCGGAGATCAACGCCCCCGGACATGGTTCGATGCCGTGGGGCAAGCTCCTGCGCAGCCGCACGGCGTGGCTGCTCTGGCTCCAGTATTTCTGCATGAGCTATGGCTGGTATTTCTACATCACCTGGCTTCCCACCTACCTGCGCGAAGCCCGGTCCGTGTCGCTGGAGAAAAGCGCATTGCTGGCCGGGTTGCCGCTCTTCTTTGGCGGTGTCGGATGTTTTGTCGGCGGCTGGCTGGCCAAGCGGCTCGCTGAGACGTGGAACAGCGTCATGTGGAGCCGCCGGGTGGTGGCCTGCGCCGGATTGGTAGGAGCCGGAGGAATGTTGGTGGTGGCCACACGGCTGGGCGACCCGGTCTGGGCGATGGTGGCGCTGGCTCTGGCCAGCTTTTCCAACGACCTGGCTATGGCTTGCGGCTGGGGAGCCTGCATGGATGTGGGCGGACGCCATGCCGGCGCTCTCTCCGGCAGCATGAACATGATGGGAAACCTCGGCGGCGCGGTTGGCCCCTTCGTCGTGGGGGTGATTCTCGACGCAGGCAAATCCGCGGTGGACAGCAAGCCTTCCTTCGAGAGTTGGGTGACCTGCTTTCTGGTCGCTGCGGGCATCTACTTCATCGGGGCAGTGGCCTGGTTGTTCATCGACCCGGTGACCCCCTTGGAATAGGAAAGCTGAGGCTGTTTTCCGCGTCCCGAACTGATCCGACAGATGGCTGTCTGCCAGCCCGGCCAGTCTTCATGGGCATCTGTCGGGCAGCCTTCTCGCTGGCGATGTTTTGTTGAAATGCCCTGCCAGTGTTCCGCTTCTGCCGGTGGTCCGGCCGCAAACTGTGCCAGCCCAGATGGCGAAAATTACCCCTTGCACCACCGGGGGCCATTGCCTACAGTGCGCCCTCTTTTTCGAGAACGAGTTGAAATTATGCGTCGTCCCAAAGGCATCAAGACCAAGAAATCCGTAGCCAAGCGCTTCAAGATTACGGGCACCGGCAAGGTGCTCCGCTCCCACGCTGGCCGTCGCCACCTGTTGAGCGGCAAGAGCGCCAAGCGTCGTCGTGCCTTGGGCAAGATGGCCGTCGTCTCCAAGACCGACGAGTATCGCATCAAGGCCAACATGCCGAGCCACTGAGCCCGGCCCATTTCCGTAACTTTTAACCCTTCCTGAACCATGCGCGTAACCAACGCCCCCGCTTCCCGCAAACGTCGTAAAAAAGTATTGGCCGCCGCCAAGGGCTACCGCCTGAAGCGCTCCAAGCTGTATCGCTACGCCGCCGACGCCGTTGACCACGGCCGGCAATACGCCTACCGCGACCGCAAGACCAAGAAGCGCATCTACCGCCGCCTCTGGCAGGTCCGCATCAACGCCGCCGTCCGCGCCGCCGGCCTCACCTATAGCCGCTTCATGGAAGGCCTCAAGGCCGCCAAGATCGGTCTCGACCGCAAGGTGCTTTCCGACCTCGCCGCCACCGACGAAACGGCCTTTGGCGAGTTGATCAAGGCCGCGCAGACCGCCCTCGCCGCCAAGCCCGCCGCCACGCTGGCCAAGGCCTGAACCTCGGCTCAACAACTTTTCGAGCAACGGGCGACCTGCAAGGGCCGCCCGTTTTGCTTTCTACTGGATTCTGAATTCCGACTCCTGAATTCTCACGCCCCATGTCACTACTGGCCCAGCTCGATCCTTTGAAAGCCGAGGCGCTCGCCGCCCTCACCGCCGCCACCGACCTCCCCGCGCTGGAGCAGACCAAGGGCGCGTTCCTCGGCGGCGACGGCAAATTCACCGCACTGATGAAGCAGCTCGGCACGCTTCCGAAAGAGGAAAAGCCCGCCGCCGGCAAGGCCATCAACGCCGCGAAGATCGAACTCGAAGCTGCCCTCGCCGCGCGCCGCAGCGAACTCGAACTCAAGGCCGCGCTTCCCAAAGAGCCGACCGACTGGACACTCCCCGGCCGCCGCCGCGCCATGGGTAAGCTCCACCCGCTCACGCAAGTCACCGACGACATCGTGCGCGCCTTCCGCAAAGTTGGCTTCGCCGTCGCCGACGGCCCGGAGATCGAGGACGAATATCACTGCTTCGACGCGTTGAACACCCCCGCTGACCATCCGGCACGCGACTCGCAGGACACGTTCTACGTTGCCAGCGACAAGCGGCCGCTGCTTCGCACGCATACGAGCTCCGTCCAAATCCGCGTGATGAAGTCGCAGCCGCCGCCCATCCGCATCATCGTGCCGGGCCGCGTGTATCGCCGCGACAACGCCGATGCCACGCACAACCCGACCTTCCACCAGATCGAAGGCCTCTACGTGGACAAGCACGTCACCGTCGGCGACCTCAAGGGCACCGTCGAAGCCGTGTTCAAGGACGTGCTTGGCAGCGACGTGAAGCTCCGCTTCCGCCCGCACTACTTCAGCTACACCGAGCCGAGCCTGGAAATCGATTTCACCAACGCCCTCGTGAAGAAGCTCGGCAAGGACTGGCTGGAGATCGCCGGCTGCGGCATGGTGCACCCACAAGTCTTCGAGAACGTCGGCTACGACCCCGAAGTCTGGACCGGCTGGGCCTTCGGCTTCGGCATCGAACGCATCGCCATGCTCCGCTACGGCATCACGGACATCCGGTTATTCTACGAGAACGACATTCGTTTCCTCCGCCAGTTTTAATTATCCCTCTCTCCTCTCGACATGAAAGTCACCCTTAACTGGCTCAAGCAATACGTTGATTTCAACTGGTCGCCCGAGGAGCTCGCGGAGCGCCTCACCATGCTCGGCCTCGAAGTCGAGGGCGTGCAGAAGCTCGGCGGCGAGCTTGCGGGTGTCGTCGTCGGACAGGTGCTCGCCAAGGACAAAGTCGCCGGCTCGGACAAGCTCTCCGTCAACCGCGTCGCCGACGGCACTGGCGAGCGCACCATCATTTGCGGCGCGCAGAACCACCAGCCGGGCGACAAGGTGGCGGTCATTCTGCCGAACTTCGCACTGCCGCTCAAAGCCGGCGAGAAGGAGCCGTTCGTCATCAAGGAGCGCAAGGTCTTCGGCGTCGTGAGCCAGGGCATGATGTGCTCGAA
>CAIPBN010000900.1 GCA_903863315.1 uncultured Verrucomicrobiota bacterium
CTCCCTCACCCCGGCCCTCTCCCGCTGGGAGAGGGAGGGCGCAAGTGCAACGGCGGAGTCTCCAACCGCACCGCTCACCAAGCCCGCCATCGGTGATTCGACTCCAAAACCAGAGGCGGCCAGTATCAACCCAACGCAGCCGGTGTCTCCCCCTCTCCCAGCGGGAGAGGGCCGGGGTGAGGGAGAACGCGTCCCCAGTGAAACCACCGCACCCCCTTCGCCCCACCGCCCCACTAATCACTTCTCACTCATCACTCGCTTCCTCTCCGTCATCGCGCTCATCACCGGTCTGTGCGCGGCGCAGCTCCTCCCCTTCTTCCAGCTCCTCTCCCTCTCGCAGCGCAGCGGGGATGCGGTGAACACGTTCTGGTCGCTGCCGGGGTGGGGCTGGGTGAACCTGTTCTTCCCGCTGTTCATGAACTTCCAGACCGAGCAGGGCGTGTTCGTGATGATTGGGCAATCGTTCTTCCCGTCGGTCTATCTCGGCATCGTGCCGCTGACGCTGGCGCTACTGGCGGTGTGGCGCGTGCGCACGCCGGAGGTGAAGCTGCTCGGCGCGGCGACGCTGCTGGCCGTGCTGCTGGCGATGGGCGACAACTTCCCGCTCTGGGGCTGGCTGCGCGCGGTGCTGCCGCTGGGTGTCGTGCGCTTTCCGGTGAAGGCGTTGCTGCTCGCAGCCTTCACGGTGCCGCTGCTGGCGGCTTGGGGGATTGAGTGGCTTGAGGCAAAGGGCAAAGAGGCATTTGCCGCCAAACCGTTTCAAGACGTGCCCGGTGACGAGTTTTGGAACCCGACGATTGCAACCCTTGCAACCAAAAGCATCTGGCTCGTGATGGGGTTGGTTATCGGTGGCGGAGTGCTGGTCTTGCTACAAATGAACTTTCTGGTTGTTGGCAGTGCTCAATCTCGAACCGCGAGCAACGAGACGATTCAGCTCTTGGGGGGCGGATTTTTCCTCCTTCTCGCTGGTTCCTTGCCCGCCGCTGTTTATGGAAGCGCTGGAACAGGCTACCGGTCCTGCCGCATCGCGCTGCTCTGCATGCTCGCCACGTTTGGAGTCTGGCATCAGCCGGAGGTTTTCAACCCCACCATCCCCGCCGCCGCCTTCGATCCGGGCCTCGCCGCCGCCTACCACGGGAGTAAGGGCGCGCTCACGCCCGCGCCGAAACTCGGCGAGTCGCGCATCATGCTCAGTCCGCTGGCCGAACGCGCGCTGCACACCCGGATGGTGCCGAAGTTCTACGACGACTTCATCGGCCAGCGGCTGGCGTTCTGGGGCAACCTGAACCTGCTCGACGGTCTGCCCAAGGTGAACGGCGCGTCCACGCTCGTGACGCGCGAGTGGAACGACGTGGAGTATTTCCTCTACGGCACCACAAACCCCGCGCCCGCGAACCTCATGGACTTCCTCGGCGTGACGCACACGACCAAGCCCGGCGAGCTGATGCAGTGGGAGCGCCGCACAAACGCGATGCCGCTGGTAAACGCGGGGCAGCAAGTTGTTCATGGTGATGATGCGAGCAAGATTAACGTGCCCAATCTGAGGAGGGTGGATTGGAACCCCCGCGAAGTTGTGTTCATCACCGATGACGTCGCCGCAAAGCTCTCGACTAGAGTCGATGCCACTGCCCGCGTCCGGCACTTCCATCCCCGTGCCGGCGATTTGCAATCGCCGTCTGCGAGCAGCGATGGCAACGGACGGCGGTTGCAAACCGCCGGCACGCACGCAGGCACTCCGAGCCGCATCGAGATTGAAGCCGAAGCCGCCGCACCGACCGTCCTCGTCCTTGCGCAGACCTTCTACCCAAGCTGGCACGCCACAGTGAACGGCCAGCCCGCGCCCGTGCTCCGGGCGAACCACGCCTTTCAAGCCATCCCCATCCCCGCCGGCAAGAGCATCGTCCGCCTAGAATACGTGGACTGGCCGTTCCGCATTGGCGCGGGGTTGTCACTGCTCACGCTGCTGGGCTGCTGCTTCCTTTGGCGACGAGCCCGACCTTCGGAACCTGTCTGAAAGAGTCCCTCGCTGTCGCTCCAGTCCAATGGGACTTCACCGAGGAACCGCCAGGACGCGGAATCCGAGATCGTCGTCGTAGCCCACTGGATAGAGAAAGTCGCGCGTGCTGGCGGTGCATTGGGCAGGATAATCATTCCACCCGCCGCCGCGAAACACGCGGCCCACCGCGTTGGCCGAGCCTTGCGGGTCGGTCACCGCGCCGGTGCTGTAGGCGGCAAAGCCGTCGGCGCACCACTCCTTCACGTTGCCGTGCATGTCATGCAAGCCCCAGGCGTTGGCCTTCTTTGTGCCCACGGGATGCGTGGTCTCCCGCGCGTTGTGATGGAACCACGCGTGCTGGCCCAGTTCCTCCTCCCCCGGTCCAAACGTGAAGCGCTCCGCACTGCCCGCCCGGCAGGCGAACTCCCATTGCGCCTCGGTGGGCAGGGTGAATTTCCACTTCGGCTGCCGCTCGCCGAGCTTGGCGAGGAACCGCTGGCACTGCTCCCAGCTCACGCGCTCGACCGGGAGCTGGGCATCCAGGAACAAGCTTGGATTGTTCGTCATCAACGCCAGCCACTGCGCCTGGCTCACCTCGCAGCGGCCCAGATAAAACGGCTGGGTCAACGTGACCTCATGCACGGGCCGCTCGTTCGCCGTGCCGTCCGTCGCGCCACGCAGGAACCGGCCAGGGCGGATGAGCACGAAGTCCATCGTGACGGCGTCGCCAAGATCCATCGTCAGCTCGGCCTTCGCGAAGCCTGCCGATAGCGGCACTGCTATCACCTTCGGCTGGGATTCCGGCACCGGGGCGGACTCCGGAGCGGTTTCCGCTTTGGCAGTCTCGGTGGCGGAAGGCACGGGCTTCGCGGTTGAATCCACCGCCGGACGGGAGCAGGCCGCGCCGTTTAAGGCCAGCGCCACTGCGAGGAACAACGCGGCCGAGGAACGAAGGTGCGCCAGGGAAGCGCGCAGTCCGGCCTGATCCCCTGCCGCGCAGGTCCGCCTGCGGAAAATGAGGGGCTCACCGGCGGGGGTAAAATCTGGCTGTTTCAATAAGCCTCCGCTTCACTCATGGCTTATGGAGACCTGCGGTTAGGAAGGTGGGTTTCAGCGCTGGCGGGGCACCCGATGGCCGAACGCGGGCCAGAAAACCGGGCCGTGCCCCGCGAAGGACTGGTCACTTCTCCTCTTTCTTCGCCGCACCGCCGAGCGTGACATCGATGCCATAAGTGAGCGTGAGGTCCTGGTGCGCACGCCCGGCCCACGAGGTGTTGAGGTGGACTTTGCAGACCGTCTTGAGCGTGCGAATGGCAGCTTCCTTGTCGCCCTTCGCGGCGTGATGGCCGGCGATTTTGTATTGAGCCTCGGCCGCAGCACTCTTGAAGAAGTTCAGCACGCCCACCAGCGTCTGGATGGCCGCGTCATGCTGCTTGAGCGAGCCCTGGCACTCGGCTATGCGGAAGAGCGACTGAGGCTCGCGGTTGGCTTGGTTGAAGCACGCGATGGCCTCGGCGTATTTCCCGGTTTGCCGGAAGACCTCGCCCAGCCGCCATTGAATCGCGTCGGCTTGCTGGGGGTGCTTGTTGAGCATCGCCTGGTAGGCCTCGATGGTGCTCTTCCAGTTGTTTTCCTCGCCGTAGGTCTCGGCGATCTCGGTGTCCGCGACATACTGGTTCTTCAGCTCACGATAGACGAGGCGGGCCTCGCCGCGCTTGCCGCTGGCGCGCAGGTAGGCGGCGTATTCGCCGCGGAACGTGTCGTTCTCCGGGAACTTCTTGGAGAGGGCGGCGAAGCGCGCGGTGGCCACCGGGGTGTCGCCGGCGTAGGCGTGGATGCGGGCGCACCAGTGCTCCAGCGCGGTCTTCTCCGCCGGATCCGTCACAGCCTGCTTCTCGATGAAGGCCACGGCATTGGTGGCGATGGTGGTGCGGAGCTTGGTCCCCTTCTCCCCGTAATAGCTTGGGATATGGTGACCATGCATCGCGTCGGCAGTCCACTGGGCAAAGACCAGCAAGGCGTCCTTCTTCCGCACGCCGTCCACGAGCGCGAAGGCCTCGGGGGTCTTCTTGTCCACGAGCCGGTGCATGACAACGCGGTGTTGAGCGACACTCCGGAGCCCGCCAGGGTCGGAGTAACTTCCGGTGGCGAGAAACTCCATGTGCGGCACCCACTTCTCGGGTTTGCCGAGCCGCCAGTAAATTTTGCAAACCTCGCTGCGGGCATAAGCGCCGAAGTCATTCGTCGGCCACTTGGCGATGACCTTCTCGAAAGACTTGACCGCCTCCTCCGCGTCGCCGGTCTGCGTCTGGCAGACACCGATGGAATACTGCGCGCTGCCGGCGTCAATCGCGTCGGGAAAGTAGTCAATGACGTTGCGGAATTCGCTGATGGCCGCGTTCACCTGCCCCAGCCGGCGGGTGCACTCCGCAAACATTAGCTGCGCGTAGGAGGCGACTTCGGACTTGGTGTGGAGCTGGAGGAACAGCTCGTATTCGGAGCGGGCGGATTTCCAGTTGCTCTGATCCGCATAACGCTC
>CAIPBN010000901.1 GCA_903863315.1 uncultured Verrucomicrobiota bacterium
CAGCCCTCGGGTGCGCCGCCGCCGCCCATGATGTTGCCGGGGAACAGCTCGATGCCCGTGAGCCGTCAGCTCATCCCGCGCATGTGGCTGTCGCCGTCGCCGCGGACTTTGTTGCAGACGCCGTTGAGGACAAGCATGCGGTCCTTGAACCCCGCGAGTGGCGTCATGATTTCCTTGAGCTGGAAGTCGGCGCCGGTTTGGTCGGGCCAGTAGTTCGCCGGGATGGTGCCGTTGGGGCTGAACATGAACACCAGCCGCTGGCGCGGGCGCGCGGGCGCGGCGAGGCCGAGGCTGGGCAGGCCGGTGATGAACGGCAGCGTGGCGGCGGAAAGGCCGGCCTGCTTGAGGAACGTGCGGCGATGGAGGGCGTTCATGATTTCTTTTTCGTTGTGCTGGCCGGCTTCTCGATTCCGTGCAGCGCGGACACGGTCGCGATGTCCACGAGCAGCTTCTGAATGTTATACCCGGACTGGACGAAGGAAAGGCGCAACTGGTTCAAGGTGTCGTTGCCGTAGGCGGGCAGAGGTTGCTTCACGACTTGGTTGAACAACTGCTCGATGAACGCGTTGTGCGCGTGCTCGCTCTTCACGGCGAACTCGGCGATGTCGCGCGCACCCTTGAGGCGGACGACACCGCCGTCGTCCTGCGTGTAGTCGGCGGCGGTGTCCACGGGGCGGTTGCCGTCCTTGTCGCGGAAGCGGCCCACGGCGTCGAAGTTCTCTAGCGCGAAGCCCAGCGGGTTGATGACGGCGTGGCAGCTATGGCAGGCCTGCGGACGAGTCAGCTCGGTGATTTTCTCGCGCATCGTCATGCCGGGCTTGAAGTCCGCATCCTTGAACGCCACGGCGATGGGCGGCGGACGCAGCGCGCGGCCGACGATGTTGCGGGTGAGGAACACGCCGCGATGGATGGGCGAGCTGGACTTGTTGTAGGAGAAGGCCGCGAGCAGGTAGGGATGCGTGATGACGCCGGAGCGCTGCTTGGGGTCGAGTTGCACACGCACGAAGTCCTCGGTGGCCTCGGTGTTGATGCCGTAGAACTTCGCGAGCCTGCTGTTCACGAAGAAGTCGTCCTCCAGCACCAGACGGCGGTAGTCGGAGGAGTCGGTCCAGACAACATCGTCGAGGAAGAGGTTCAGCGACGTGCGCAGGTCGGAGATGATTTCGGGCGTGAAGCCGGGGTAGAGATTCGGGTCTTTGGTCAGGTCCTCGATGTGGTTCATCTGAAGCCAGCGATGCAGGAAATACTGCACCTTCCCGCGCGTGCGGGCGTCAGCCAACATCCGGCGCGCCTGTGCGGTTACTTCCTCGCGCGTGCGCAACTTGCCTTCCCCGGCGGCGTTCATCAGCGCCGCATCGGGCAGCGAATCCCACAGGCCGAAAGAGAGTCGCTCGGCGACGGTGAAGTCATCCGGCTGCGCGCCCTCGATGCCGAGATAGAGGAAGCGCGGTGACTTGAGCGTGAGCAGCACGACGCGTTTCACGCCGTCTTCCAGCTTGGCCGCGCTGCGCAAGGGCAGGGTGACAAAGAGATTCTTCTGCTCATCGGTCAGCGGGCGGCGGAAGGCTTTCGCAACCAACTCCGCGCAGAACGCTGCAACCTTCTCGGCGCGGTCCTTGTCGTTTGGCTTGCTGCGCGTGAGCCGGTCGAGATTCTTCGTGACGTGCGTGGCGACTTCGATGGCCACATGCGTGACGGCCTCGTCCCATTCCTTGGACACCGACACGCCGCGTTCGTAGCCCACGCTGCTGTCGTCGGCGGGGAAAGGCGTGCTGAGGATGAAGGTGGTCGCGGCGCGCTCGGGCGCGAGGTTGCGGGCCGGAATGACCTGTCGCGCGCCGTGCGGCGGCTGCCAGAGCAACGTGACGTTTGCCAGCGGGTCGCGCGAGGTCTTGAAGAACTCCAGTCGCAGCGGATACGCGCGACCGCCGATGAGCCGCAGCGTGGCCGTGTGCTCGACGCCCTTGAAGGACGAGACCGAGCCATCAATCAGCGGCTTGTCGTCGTCGTTGACCCAGAGTCGGATGCCGTTGGCGGTCTTCACCACGAACTCGTAGTCGCCCGACTCATCGGCGATGACGGAGCCGGTCCAGTTGAGCGCGAAACCGTTCGTGCCTTCGCCCGCCCACTCGGGCCGGCCTTTGCCGAAATCGAACTCAATCTTCGTGTCGTTGCGTTCCAGCACCTTGTCCTCGCGCCGCGTGGTGCGTGACTTGTAGCCGACCCCGGCCAAGCCCTTGCCCGGCGTGACTTTCGGCTCCTCGCTTGCGCGGAAGAGGTCGGCCACGGCGAGCAGGTTCTGGCGGTTGGTGAGCCGCACCAGCTCGACGCGCGCGGGCTTGTTTCTGGCCCGGGCCTCACGCGAGTAAAAGGCGTCGTAAATGTAGCGCGCGACGGCGTCGGCGTGCGGGCCGGTGCAGGAGCCGGGCTTGTCCTCCGGCATCGTCTTCGCGATGTAGCGGGTGAGTTTCTCGACCGACCAGTCGCCGACGAGCGCGTCGCTGTATTTGTCCTTCACGCCCTGGCCAGCGACCCCGTGGCACTTGGCGCACTGCTGCTTGTAGATGGCCGGGCCGTCGGGCTTGCGGGAAAACAGCGAGAAGGAGGCGGCATTCGCTGCCAAAGTGAAGCAGAGGCTGAAGAGCAACAGTCCGATGGGCGAACTGCGGCGGGCTGGCTTCAACTTGCGGGCTGATTGGTGAACTGGCTGCGTTTTCAAAATCGAAGGCGTGACGGGTGGACGGGGCGAATCATTCGACAGGGTTCAGGCGACTTTGAGATGCAACGGAAACCGCCTTGTCGCCGCTGGACCTTCCTTCCGCCAGCACTTCAGCCGGCACGGGGCGCAAATTCCAGATGAGACCGGTCCATGAGAGCACCTTCAGCCCGTAATAGGTGAGATCAATTTCCCACCAGTAGAAGCCCTGCCGCGTGGAGTGCATGTAATGGTGATGATTGTTGTGCCAGCCCTCGCCGAGCGTGAGCAGCGCGAGGAGGAGGCTGTTGCGGCTGGTGTCGCCGGTCTGGTAGCGCTGCCGCCCAAAGACATGCGCGAGGGAGTTGATGAAGCAGGTGCAGTGGAAGAGAACGACCGTGCTGATGAAGCCCCAGACGAGCAGTTGCGCGCCGGACGTGCCGAGCGTGGGGTGCGCGTGTTCCAGCCACGCTCCCGTGCTGTAGAGCGTCGCGCCGAGCAGCAGCGGACTGAGGGCGTCGAAGCGGTTCAGGAAGACAAGTTCGGGGTATTTCGCGAGATCTTTGACGCGGCTGTAGTCGGTGGGGAAGTTCCGCGGGCTGGTGATCCAGCCCATGTGCGCCCACCAGAAGCCATGTTGCTTGGGGGAATGGGTGTCTTCCTCCGCGTCGGAGTGCTGGTGATGCGCGCGGTGATGGGAGGCCCACCAAAGCGGGCCACGTTGGATGGCGGAGGAGCCAAGCGCTGCGAACAGGAACTGCATGAACCGCGAGGTCTGGAAGCTCCGATGCGAGAAGTAGCGGTGGTAAAATCCGGTGATGGCGAACATCCGCACCCAGTAGAGCGCGATGGCCACCGTGACCGCGGTCCAGCTCCACCCGACCCAGAGAACGCCCAGGCAGATGGCGTGCAAGAAGACAAAGGCAAATGAGCGTCCCAAGTCCACCTTGTCTGGTTGGGCGCGGGCAGTGGCAAGGTCGTCGCTGCCGTAGTCCGAGTCGAACCACTGCACCACCGCTTTGAGGCCCGAAGTGAGAGATTTCATTCCAGTCAGGGAGGGACGGTAACGAGTTGTTGTCCGGGGTCAAATCCTCGATTGTAAATCGCTCGTAAAATCAGGTGGTTTGGCAGCGCCTACGGGAAATCTTGGATTGACTTTGAGGCGCCGAGTTCTAACGTCTCCCCCAGCGTGGGAACTGAGTAACGAGCTTATAGCGCCATAGGTCTTATGAAATATTCTGGTCGTCGATCCCTGTTTACCATCGGCAGCGCCGTGCTCGCCGCCGCATGGTTGTTTGCCATCAACACCGTCCAAGCCGCCAGCCCGGGGGCGGCCGTGGTCAAGAAAGTGGTCGGCACGGCCACCTACACCGATGCCCGCGGTGGTGGGGCGATCAAGGAGAATGACATCCTGTTCCAAGGTGCCACCATCACTACCGGAGCCGGCTCCTACGTGGACTTGGATCTCGGTGTGAATGGCAACGCCCTCCGCGTCGAGGCCGACAGCACTCTGGCCTTGAATAAGCTGGAATACACCAAGGCCATCACCACTGTGACCGACACTCAGGTCGAAGTTAAGAAGGGTTCGGCGGTTTCCAACGTCATCAACAAGCTCTCCAAAGCTTCGAAATACGAAATCAAGACGCCGGCTGGCGTGGCCGGCATTCGTGGCACCTGTGTCCGTTCCAGCGTGATTAGCATCACCTGCCTCATCGGCACGATTCAGTTCACTCCAGTCGCTGGCGGCGGGGTCATGATCACCATCAACGGCGGCAATAAGTTTACCCCCGGTGCCCTCGCGGCCGTGAAGGCCGGGACGGCTGAGACCAGCAGCCTTGCCAAGACGGCCACCTCGTTGACCGCCAATGCGGCGGCCGCGCAGGTCGCGCAGGTCGTCCAGCAGTTCACTGCCGCTTTGGCTGCGGATGCTGCGGCGGATGCCGCCAAGGCTGGTGGCAATGCTTCTACAGCTTCCGCCAATGCCGCGAAGGCTGCGATTGCTGAGCTGGTGCAGGCCGTCACCGATGCCGCCGCTCAGGCTTCACCGCAAATGAAGGCTGCCATCCAAGCGGTGGCCCAAACCCTGACGCAAAACTCTGAGTCGATGACGGCCAATGCCGCTGCCTCGGGCGCTGGTATTGGAGTTAAGGTTACGGGCGGCACAGATGCCCAAGCATCAGCGGCTGCCAACTCGGCTGCAACGTCAGTCTCTAACAACCCAACGGTAGTCGCCGATGCAAATAGACAAGCTGCGCCAAGCATTGTTGTAGCCCAGCAGAACCAAAACCCGACAATTGTGGTGGATAACCGTCCCCCGCCGCCGCCGCCGGGCCAGCAGGCCCCCCCCACTGGCAATAACCAGCCGGGCACCCAAAATCAGGGCACGACGGTTATCTTCGTTTCACCCACCCGGGGTGAAGAATAAGGGCCTCGATCCTTCAAGTTTTCCGCATAAACCCAGAGCGACCTTGTGTTGCTCTGGGTTTTTTGGGTAAATATGCCCCGCGTGATTCCATCGAAAGCCAAGTTCATTCCCTATGGCATTGCGGTGGGCGTCATTGCGTTCGTCAGCTTCCTGCAATCGCTCCGGCACTGGGAGAGGCAGCATGGCCGTGTCGGGGATGTGGAGCGGGCGCTGGAAGAACTGGAGTGGAAGACCTACGACTGGCGGGCCCGGAGCGCGTTGAAACAGCAGCCGCCTTGCGCCACCAATTTGGGCTTTGTCCGCATTGGCGACCAAGACATCAGCAACATTGCCGAGGGCTTCGGAGGAGAACTGGATTACCAGTATGGCCTCTACTGGCCGCGAGCGGTTTATGGCCGGCTGGTTGCCGAGCTGAAGGCGCAAGGGGCGAAGTTGATCGCGTTCGACGTGCTCTTCGCCGAGCCACGCGTGGATCATCCCATGATCCAGCGCGCCACCAACAAACCGCCGGTGTCCTCGGACGAGTTCTTCGCCGACGCGGTGCGCGAGGCTGGCAACGTCGCCCTGGCCACCAGCGAGGAACTGCCCCCGCACCCGATCTTCCGTGATGCGACGCCGCTGTTGGGGGACATCTCGACCATCAAGGACTCGGATGGCGTCCTGCGGCGGGCGAGCGCATTCCATGTGATCAGGTTTTGGAACCGGAACATTGAGCGCTACGCCCGCCTGTATAATTTCGATCCCAACAAGGCCATCGGTGAGGGCGTGGATCTACCACTGGAGGGAAAGACGAACAAGCTGCGGGTCAAGATCTCCTTGGATCAGGAACGCCGGTTTGATCTGGGGGCGTTGCGCGAGTTGTTCGAGGACATTAAGGCTCCGGGGGAGATGCGCAGCGTGGCGTATCGGGACCGCAAAATCTGGCACATGGGCATCGTGATGGCGGCGGCGGAGCTGGGGCTGGACTTGGAGCGCGCTGAAGTGGATCTCCCCAATCGGCGCATCCATCTGCCGGGCACCAACGGCGTCTCCCGGACGCTGCCGGTGGACGGCAAGGGGCAGTTCTACGTGGACTGGAGCATCACCGACAATAATTCCCACCTGACGATGGACAACATCAGCGTTCAGTTGCTGAACGAAAAAAAGCGGCGCGACGGACTCACCAATGACGTGACGGCCGAATTCAAAGGCAAGGTCTTGATCGTCGGCTCCACCGCCACCGGCAACGACCTCACGGACCGTGGCGGCACGCCGATCCAGAACGACACCTTCCTCGTCGGCAAGCATTGGAACGTCGCCAGCTCCGTCATCATGGGGCGCTTCATCACCCGCAGCCCGCTCTGGCTGGAGCTGATGGCAGTGGTGCTGATGGGGGCTTTGGCGGCGTGGTTCACGTGGAAGCTGCGGGCTCCGTGGGGGACGCTCATGGTGCTGGCGGTCATGCCGGTTTACATTTTCATCGCGCATTACCTGTTCATCGAGCACCGCTTTTGGATTCCCATCGTGCTGCCGGTGTTGGGTGCGCTGCTGGTGAATCACGGTGCCTTGCAGGCCTACGACATCGTCTTCGAGCAGGGGGAGAAACGCCGCGTGAAAGGCGTCTTCGCCAAGCTGGTTTCGCCCAACGTCGTCCACCAGCTCCTGCAGCAGGACGAGCTGCGCCTCGGTGGCGCACGCATGCGCATCACGGTGTTCTTCTCGGATGTGCGTGGTTTCACCAAGCTCACGGACGTGAACCAGGCCCGGGCGGACAAATACGTGCGCGATCACAATCTCACCGGGGCGGCGGCGGAAGCCCACTTCGACCTGAATGCCAAGGACACGCTCGACACGGTGAATCTTTACCTGTCCGCGATTGCCGATCAGATCAAGAAGCACAACGGGACGCTGGACAAATACATCGGCGATTGTGTGATGGCCTTCTGGGGCGCGCCCACGCCAAACGAACAGCACGCGGTCGCCTGTGTCCGCGCAGCCATCGACGCGCAGGTCGCGATGCACGAGATCAACCTCAAGCGCAAGGCGGAGAATGAACGGCTGGCAGCGGAAAACATCCAACGGGTGGCCGCCGGCCAGGAGCCCCTGAATGAACTGCCGCTGCTGGATTTGGGCACGGGCATCAACACCGGGACCGCCGTGGTAGGGATGATGGGTTCCGAGGCGCACATTTTCAACTACACCATCTTCGGGCGCGAGGTGAACCTCGCCAGCCGTTTGGAAGGCGTCTCCGGCCACAGCCGTATCATCATCGGCGAGGCGACCTTCCGCGACTTGGAGAAATTCGAACCGGAGCTGGCGGCGTTGTGCGTCGAGCAGGAGCCGGTGACGCCGAAGGGTTTCGCCAACGCCGTCCGCATCTGGGAAGTGCCTTGGAAGCATTTCCTGCCGCCTGCCGGTGTTGCGTCGCCGACGGTTGAGGCCGCCCAGCCCAAGCACTGACGGTGCTGGCTGAGCCGGGGCAGAACCGTTTGGCCGAAGGTTGTGGCTTGAGGCTCGAATTCATCAGTTCAGCACCTCCGAAACTTGGCAAATTGCTGTTCTCACCCCAAAGCGTGCAGTTTTGGGCTCCGCAGGTGGGTTGTGAATAACTTACCACCATATATGGTGGCTTTCCGCTTTACACCCTACCGGATATTGGGCAGAAACTCCGCCCATGTATCTAAAGAACCTGACCGTTCTTGGCTTCAAGTCCTTCGCGGACAAGACCTCTCTCAACTTCCAACCCGGCATCACCGCAGTCGTCGGCCCCAATGGGTGTGGTAAGTCCAACGTGGCGGACGCTATCCGTTGGGTGTTGGGCGAGCAATCCGCCCGGGCACTGCGTGGTGGCGAGATGGCCGATGTGATTTTCAACGGCACAGATGGCCGCCGACCGCTGGGCATGGCGGAGGTGTCCCTCACCATTGGCGACGTGGACGTGGAGCAGTTGAAGGCGGCAGGGGTCGAACTGACCTTCAACGAGATCACCATCACCCGCCGCATCTTCCGGGATGGCGGGTCGGAGTATTTCATCAACAAAGTCCCTTGCCGGCTCCGGGACATCCAGCAGTTCTTCATGGGCACCGGGATGGGGAAGACCAGCTACTCCATCATGGCCCAGGGTCACATCACCCAGATTATCCAGAGCAAGCCCGAGGACCGGCGGATGGTTTTCGAGGAGGCGGCTGGCATCACCAAGTTTAAGGCGCAGAAGAAGGAGTCGCTCCGCAAGCTGGAGCACACCGACCAGAACTTGTTGCGCGTCGAGGATCTCATCCGCGAGGTGAAGCGGCAAATTGGTTCGCTCCAACGCCAGGCCGGCAAGGCCCGCCGTTACAAGCAGGTCGCGATGGAGCTTCAACGTCTCGACACGCAACTGGCCCGCCATCAGTTCGACACTCTGCAGGCCGAGATTTCCCGGCGGACGCAGGAAGGCGAGCAGCTTCGCACGGAGATGGAGGACCTTTCCCAGCGCGTGCTCCGCACCGAGGATGAGCTGCTTCAGTTGCGCCACCAACTTTCCGAGCTGGACGGCCAGATCAACGCTGCCCAGCAGCAGGGGCTCGAACTGAAAGGCCAGACCGAGCGCAACGAGCACCGCATCGCGTTCAACGAGGAGCGCCTTCGCGAGCTGGAGTCGCAGCATGCCAAGGCTTTCCGTGACATCAACGAGTCCGAGGAGCGCATCGGCTATGCCCGGCAGGAGCTGGTCAACGTCACGCAGCGCCTGGCGGAATCGCAGTCCAAGCTCGAGACGCTGCGCAGCGAACTCGGGTCCAAACAGCAGGCCGTCCAAGGGGTCGAGCGCGAGCTCATTACCCGGCAGGACGAGTTGCGCCGCGCGCAGACGGAGGCCTTCAACTCCTCCCAGCAGCTCAACCGCGTGCGCAATGAAATCAACGCGCTGGACATGCAGAAGCAGGGCAATGTCGTGCGCCTGGAGAAGCTGTCCTCTGAGAAGATCCAGCTTGATGAAGAGCGCACTCGGCTGGATGCCCGGCTCAACGAGTTCGCCGTGAACGTGGAGAACGAGAAGGCCAATGTCGTCCTCCAGCGTGGCACCGTGGAAGAGCGGCAGAAGCGGTTGCGCGACATCCAGGTGGAGATCAACCAGATCAGCCAGGAGCTCGACACCGTTCTACGCGCGCAGGCGGGCGTGAAGTCCCGGCTCAACGTGCTGGAGCAGTTGCAGGGCAGCCACGAGGGCTTCGGAGCCGGTGCCCAGGCCGCGCTCAAGCAGTCCAAACTCGCCCTTGGCACGCTCGCTGACCGCATCCGCGTGCCGGACCAGTATGTCGTCGCCGTCGAGAGCGCGCTTGGCCACAACCTCCAGCTTGTCCTCACCGAGCAGCCGGACGCCGCCCAGCAGATTTTCGCCGACCTCGCCGCCAACAAGAGGGGGCGCGCCAACATTGGTTGTCTCGGCTTGAAGAACCCCGACTTCAAACCCGCCCCGGCGGATGAGACCGCCCCCGGCGAGTCCGCGTTGAAGGTCATCGAGGCGGACGAGTCGGTCGCCTACCTCATCAACGGACTGCTCGGCAACACCCGCATCGTGGCGGATCTCGCGGCAGCCACCGCCGCGTGGCAGCAGTCCAATGGGGCTTACAACTTCGCCACGCTCACTGGCGACCTGTTGAACCGGCAGGGCATCTATACCGGTGGCTATCTCAACGGCAGTGCCAACGGCAAGGCCCCGTCCTCCATTCTGGGTCGTAAGAATCAGATCGCCGGCCTCAAGACGGAGATCGAGCAGGCGCAGGCGCAGGGCGATGAAATCAGCCGGCGTAAAGGCGCGCTCCAGAGCGAGCAGACCGCCCTCCAGGCCAGTTTGCATCAGGCGCAGACGGAGCTGCGGGCGCAGGAAGTGGCCATCGCCTCCCGCGAGGGCGAGTTCAAGGCGCTGAAGTCATCGCTTCAGAACCTAAGCTTCCGCATCAACACGGTGGTTCACGAACTCCAGTCGCTCACCGTGCAGGCCGAGGCCGGCAGCCAGAAGCGCGACAGCCTGGCGGCGCAGATCGCGGACTTCGAGGCCCGTGAAAAGGTCGTCACCGAGCGCGTCGCCGAACTCGGCAGCGGCATTGATTCCCTGCGCCAACAGCGGGATGCCGCCTTGTCCGCGCTCAACGACACCAAGGTGGCCACCGCCACGGAGGAGCAGTTGGTCCGCTCGTTCGCCGGACAGAAAGCCCCGTTGGAAAGCCGCATCCGCGAACTCGAACAGCTCATCCAGACGCGGCGCACTGAAATCGGGGCGTTTGCCCAGCGGAAGACCCAAGCCGAGGGTGAGATTGCCGATTCACGCCACCAGATCGAGCGCCTCCACCACGAGCGCGAGCAGGTCAGCCTGCGGGTCAGCACGTTGGTGACGCAGAAGGTTGCCCAGGAGGGCGACATCCAGTTGCGCGAGGAAGGATTGCGGGAGCAGCGCAAGCAGCTCAACGAACTCCAAAGCCGCCGTGGCACGATCGACATCGAGCTCACCCAGAAGACGATGCAGGTGCAAAACCTCCGCCAGCGCATCCAGGAAAAATATCAGCTTAACCTCGATGACATCCGCAGCGAGTGCATCACCATCACCTTCGCCGACGAGGGCCAGCCCAAGGTCGAGACGATCTCCCCCGAGGAGATGACCACCCGCGGGATGGCCACGGACTGGGATGCGGTTGCCGAGCAGGTCACCACCTTGCAGGCCAAGCTCGACGACATGGGCGCGGTGAACCACGCCTCCATCGAGGAATATGAGGAGGCCGAGACGCGCCACGCCTTCCTCTCCCAGCAGCACCAGGATCTGGTGCAGGCCAAGGCCCAGCTCATGGAGGTGATCAACAAGATCAACACCCAGACCAAGGTCATGTTCGCCGAGACCTTCGCCAAGATTCGGGACAACTTCCGCGTCATGTTCACGGAGATCTTCGGCGGCGGCAAAGCCGACCTCGTCCTCGTGGATGAAAACGACCTCCTGGAATCGGGCGTTGAGATTGTTGCCAAGCCCCCGGGCAAGCAGCTTCAGAGCATCAGCCTCCTCTCCGGCGGCGAGCAGACCATGACGGCCGTGGCGCTGCTCTTCTCCATCTATCAGGTGAAGCCCTCGCCGTTCTGCGTGCTCGACGAGCTGGACGCGCCGCTCGACGAGTCGAATATCAACCGCTTCATCCGCGTGTTGCAGCGTTTCCTCGAACACTCGCAGTTCGTCATCATCACCCATAACAAGCGCACCATCGGCATTGCCGACGTGCTGTATGGCGTCACGATGCAGGAGCATGGCGTGAGCAAGATCGTCAGCGTCAAGTTCCACAAGCAGGACGAGCCGGCCAGCGACCGCGCATCCGCCACGCCGCTGGTTCCGCCCGCCGCCGGGCCCGACGTGGCCACCGAGGAAAACGCGCCGCACAAGCGCGAGGAAACGCTGGAAATCGTGATGGCCAAGTAGTGTTGCCGTCGTGGCCGGCCTTGGGTTGCGCTTTCAGCGTTCGCCGCGCGAATGCCAAAACAGTTGCCTTCCGGCCCGGTCCACCGTAAGCCCAAGCCCGCATGGCTGATTTTTCCTCCCGCCCGGGTCCGGGCGAGTTCCGTTCACTTCCGCGGCGCACGCCGCGCCCGGAGCGCTCCGAGTTTCGGGAGCAGGAGGATTTGCGTGATCGTCCAGAGGCAGGCGACAACTTCTCCCGACCGCCTCGCCCCCGTTCCGGTCCGCCGGAGCGCAGCGGGCAGACAGAGCCCCGGACTGAGCGGCGTCCCGTAGGACCACCCGCCGGGACGACCTGGCCGACGCCGTGGGTGCAGCTCAAGTATTTCTCCAACCAGCCCACGCTCTATCCGGCGATGATTGGCGGCGCGTCACCGGACGCGAAACCCGGCGATTTCGTGGCGGTCTTCGACAAGGAAGGCCGGCGGTTTGGAAGCGGTCTGTGGAATCCCCGGGCCCGGGTGCCGTTGCGGGTGCTGCACCATGGTGAGGAGCAGGTGGGGGAGGAATTCTTCGAGGCACAGCTCACGCGCGCATTGGATCTCCGCCAGAACCTGCTGGGGCTGGACGCCAGCACGGATGCCTACCGCGTGGTCCACTCGGACGGGGACGGCCTCAGCGGCCTGGTCGTGGATCGGTTTGGTGACACGTTGAGCGTGGAGGTTCACAGCCTGGGCATGTTCCAGCGGCTGGGAAAATTGCTGCCCTTGATCCACCAGCGGCTTGGCACCACGCGGCAGGTCATCTCGGTGGATGACTTCATCGCGCGGGTGGAGGGCATCCGGTTTGCCCCGGCCAATGACGTGCGCATGGTGAAAATCCGGGAGCATGGCGTGCGCTATGAGGTCAACTTCACCTCGGGGCACAAGACCGGTTTCTTTTGTGATCAGCGTGAAAACCGGCGACGGCTGGCGGCGCTGGTGAAGGGCAAACGTGTCTTGGACTGCTGCTCCTACACGGGCGGCTTCGCCCTTGCCGCGAAGGTGCTGGGCGGGGCCGAGGAGGTCACCGCCGTGGACCTCGACGAGAAGGCCATCGAGCAGGGCAAGCGGAACGCGAACCTGAACCAGGCGC